>CAYUYB010000057.1:0-11633 GCA_964449025.1 uncultured Desulfobacteraceae bacterium | reverse complement strand
GCATACAGGAAAGGGTTTACCAAACCCTTGAAAATGAGGCCACGTCCACTGAACGTGATAGATGTTGTCTTGAAGAGAATGGCCGTGACCGGAGGGCCGCACTTTGGGCCCCTTGGCAGGTCTTAGCTTGTTAGCGAAGGGGGCCGCGCTATGCGGCTGTCGTCTTGAAAGGAACAGGTATGACCGAAGGCATGTCCCTTTTCTTCGTTCCGTATCTCCCGGGCTGGTCATTTATTTAAATACCACCTCCCCGTCCTTTACATCCATCAACACCTTGCTTCCCTCGGTTATGGCCCCTTCCAGTATCTTCATGGAAAGGGGATCCTGGACATAGTGCTGTATGGCCCTCTTGAGCGGGCGTGCGCCGTACACCGGATCAAATCCTGTATCGGCAAGAAAACCTCGCGCCTGGTCCGTCAATTCAAGGCTGATCTTGCCGTCCGCTAGGCGTTTCTTTAAAAGGCCCACCTGGATGTCCACGATGCGCTTGATCTCATCACGCCCAAGGGAATTGAAGATCACGGTCTCGTCGATACGGTTTAGAAATTCCGGCCTGAAGGTGGTTCTCAGGGCATCCATAACCCCTGTTTCAAGGGCCTTGGGGTCATGTCCTTGGAGTTCGTTTATCCACTGGCTCCCCACGTTGGAGGTCATGATCAGCACCGTGTTTTTAAAATCAACCGTGCGCCCTTTTCCGTCGGTCATCCGGCCGTCATCCAGTATCTGGAGCAGGGAGTTGAAAACCTCCGGATGTGCCTTTTCTATCTCGTCGAAAAGGACCACGGAGTAAGGATGGCGTCTTACCGCCTCGGTGAGATATCCCCCCTCATCATATCCGACATACCCCGGGGGGGCGCCTATGAGTCTGGCCACGGAATGCTTTTCCATGTATTCCGACATGTCGATACGTACCATGTACTGTTCATCATCAAAAAGGAACTCGGCCAGGGCCCTGGCCAATTCGGTCTTTCCCACTCCTGTGGGTCCCAGAAAGATGAACGAACCAATAGGCCGGTTTGGATCCTGAAGACCGGACCTCGCCCTGCGCACGGCATTGGCTACCGCGGTTATGGCCTTTTGCTGGCCTACAACCCGGCTGGCGAGTCTCTCTTCCATACTCAGTAGCTTCTCCTTTTCGCCTTCCATCAGTTTGGCGACAGGGATATTCGTCCATTTGGCAATGACCTCCGCGATATCGTCACTGTCCACCTCCTCCTTGAGCATCTTTTTATTGGTCTGGAGTTCCGCGAGTCTGCTGTTTTCTTCCTCAAGACTCCTTTCCAACTCGATCATGGTGCCGTACTTCAGCTCGGCTGCCTTGGAGAGATCCCCGTCCCGTTCCGCCAGCTGTGCATGGGATCTGGCTGCCTCCAGTTTTTCCTTGATATCGCTTATCTTCTGGATAGCTGCCTTCTCCTGCTTCCAGTGTGCTACCATCTCTTCGGTCTGTGATTTCAGGACCTTCAGTTCTTCGTTCAGTCTCTCAAGCCTGTCTCTGGAGGCCTTGTCTTTTTCCTTTTTCAGCGCCTCCCGCTCTATCTCGAGCTGGGTTATTTTTCGCTGGATATCGTCGATTTCGGCGGGCATGCTGTCTATCTCGATCCGGAGCCTGGAGGTGGCCTCGTCGATAAGGTCTATTGCCTTGTCCGGCAGGAAACGGTCCGTGATATACCTGTGAGAAAGAGAGGCCGCCGCCACCAGGGCGGAATCCTTGATACGCACCCCGTGATGCACCTCGTATTTTTCCTTCAATCCCCTCAGTATGGAGATAGTGTCCTCCACTGTGGGTTCCTCCACCATAACAGGCTGAAATCTTCTCTCCAGGGCCGCGTCCTTCTCGATATATTTCCTGTATTCCTTAATGGTGGTGGCGCCCACGCATCTCAGTTCCCCGCGGGCCAGGGCCGGCTTGAGCATATTGGACGCGTCAACCGAGCCTTCGGCGGCGCCCGCGCCTACCAGCGTGTGCATCTCATCTATAAAGAGGATAATTCCGCCTTGGGAGTCAACGACCTCTCTGAGAAGCGCCTTGAGCCTGTCTTCAAATTCTCCACGGTATTTGGCCCCCGCGATGAGAGAGCCCATGTCCAGGGCCACGACCCTTTTATCTTTCAGGGTATCAGGGACATCGCCCTGGACAATACGCTGGGCAAGTCCTTCGACAATTGCCGTCTTCCCGACACCCGGTTCACCTATCAGAACCGGGTTGTTCTTTGTCCTCCTGGAGAGGACCTGGATGATCCTCCTGATCTCATCATCCCGACCGATAACAGGATCGAGGTTACCCTTGGAGGCTACCGCCGTGAGGTCGCGGCTGAACCGCTCCAGTGCCTGGTATTTGTCCTCGGGATTCTGATCTGTGATCCTCTGTCCTCCGCGGATATCCACCAGGGCCGCTAGGATCCTGTCCCTTGAGATCCCTGACGCCTTCAGGAGCCTTGAGGCCTCACCCTCTTTTTCCTCGGTAAGGGCTATAAGGATGTGTTCAAGGCTTACATACTCATCCTTCATCTGTTCGGCCTCTTTAAATGCCTGATCCAGAACGGCTTTTGTCCTGGGAGATATGTAGGCCTGTCCGTATCCGGCACCTGAAACCTTGGGCATCCTTTGCAGGGCCCTTTCCGCTTCCTTTTTCAGTTGTGCCTGGTTTGCCCCTATCTTGGCCAGGAGAGGGGGTATGGCGCCTTCCTGGACCGCGAGGATAGCTGTTGAGAGGTGCTCAGGTTCGATCTGCTGGTGGCCTGATCTTTCGGCCAGTTGCTGTGAGGCCTGCAGGATCTCCTGGGCATTTAGCGTAAGTCTATCAAGACGCATATTATCTGTTTGTTACCTCCTGTACGCGTAAACAGTAAAAGGGGTCTTCATAGTGCGGGAAAGGCATTAGCGCGTCGTCAAGATGGCTGAATGCCAGAGGCAAAAACCCCTAACAAAATTAAGTCCATAAAATCATAAGTCAAGTAAGTTCGGGGTCTTTGATTACCGGAGAGGATTCGAAGATCGGGAGAACAGGGACAGGAGTAGTTTAATGAACAAGGGACTGCGGAACTAGCAACGGGGGGAAAGACACAGGCGTAATAAAATATTGACAGGGTCCCGGAATGTTGATAATGATATTTATAATATATGTTTAATTTTAATCTCCTGCCTGCCGGGGCGGGCACTCTTCAAACAAAAATTATAGTACGCCAAAATCGATGCAAGATTACATTTCAGGGCATCTTGTTGGGAAACACTGCGTAAGGGGGCTCTCATGATAGAAAACACAATTAAGATATCTTTCCTGTCGTTATTATTATTCCTGGTTTCGGCCGTTTTATATAATCCAGTTGCCTTCTGCCAGGAACCTATCTCTCTTCAGGAGGGCATCAACCAGTATAATCAAAAGGATTATGATGGGGCCATTACATCACTGGAAGACGCTCGCGCGGAAGACCCCAACTCTTCTGTCGCCGCCTTTTTCCTTGGTCTGGCTTACAAACAGGCTCTTGAATATGAAAAGGCCTTAGGTCATTTCAGGGACGCCGTAACCCTGATACCCAGGATCAAGGAAGCCCTCATAGAGCTGGTGGATGTCGCGATGCAACTGGGAGAGATTGAGCTGGCGAAAGAATGGATAGGGGTGGCCGAGGAAGCGGACGTCCTTCCGGCGAAGACGGCCTTTCTCAAAGGGCTGATACTCAGAGAAGAGGGTAAAAACAAAGAGGCTGAAGAGGCCTTTGAAAAGGCAAAATCCATTGATCCAACTATTGCCCAGGCCTCGGACATCCAGATCGCCCTTGGCCATATTACGGAGAGGGAGCTTAGAGGGGCTAAATCGAGTTTTGAGTCTGCCATAACACATGATCCTCAGTCGGATCTGGCAGGTTTCGCGAGGCAGTATCTCGCGACTATCGAACAGAGGCTTATACTTGAAAGACCTCTTCGTTATACCTTTAGTGTCTTTGGCCAGTATGATGACAATATGATTCTTAAGCCGACGGACGAATCCCTGAGTCCTGGTGCCACCAATGAGGGCAGCGGGGTATTGAATTCCGCATTCAGGGTCAACTACGTCCCGGCAATGAAGGGACAGTGGCTGTTCAACGCGCAGTATGCCGTCTTTTCCAGCTTGCACCAGAAGAATGTCCATTCTCACGATTCCCTTGCCAATTCTTTATCCATCACCCCGGGTTATAGCTTCGGCACATACGCCGTTAACCTGGCGGCGAATTACAGTCACGCCCTTGTCCGGGGCCCTAGCTATAAAAAATATTCGAGTTCCTTAAGCGTAGGCCCCTTGTTCCGGTTTTCCATAAAAGGTAACCAGTTGCTGGAGATATTCGCTGGATACACTAACAGTGAGTATTATAAGCCGGCCCTGTCTCCGGAGGAGGACAGGGATTCCTATGGATATCACACCTATTTCAGCTGGATCTGGCTGTTTAAACAGGATTCCTTTTTGAACCTTAAATATCAGTTCAGGGATCAGAGCGCGGACGGCGACAACTGGGACAGGATGACCAACCAGTTTTCAGCCAACCTCACGATTCCGCTGGTTGAGAAGATCAAATTTCAGCTAAGCGGTAGTGTGGATGACCAGGAGTATGAAAATATTCATTCTACTACTACTTCCGGCAGAGACGCCCCTCCGAGAAAGAGGGAGGATACAAGCTATTCTTTTTCCGGCGGCCTGACCTGGGAATTTTATAAGGATATGATCCTGGTATGGCAGTATTCCCACAACACGACAGATTCCAACATCGGGCCCTATGATTACGAAAGGAACACCGTTACGCTGGGAATAGAGTACAGGTTCTAAGGTTTAGCTGTTAGGTAATTAGTACTTAGGTCTTTTATTTTAATCTTTGCTACTGACTCCTGGCTTCTAGCTTTTTATTACGCGGGGATATGCCATCTGAACCTTATAAAAAAGGCGACAAAAGAGATTTGGCGGGCAGGTTAGTGCTCGTCAGCGGAGGAAAACGGTTTAATAGCGAACTACTCGCTTATTATCTAAGGACAGAGATCGGCGTACAGTGTGACCTGAGCGAGGGCCCTTTTAGATTTGACAACAAGCGTTTCAGAGGTTCTGACAAGGCCTCGTTGATCCTTATCGAATGTCCGGATAAGGATTTTGATGGGTTCATGGGCGCCCTTGAAAGGGATAAAGGCGAGACTACCAAACACCATTTCGTGGCCCTCTTCAATGTTGACCAGGGTCACGGAATAGAACAAAAGGCCGTGTCCGGGGGGATTAAGGGGATTTTCTATAAGGAGAACGCCCTTGAACACTTCCAGAAGGGGATCCGGGCAATCTTTGAAGGTGAGTTATGGGTCTCCAGGGAAGTATTAGCGAAATATATAATGGGAAAAAGCACAAAAGATATCTCCTCCAGGCAGAGTGAGGTGTTGCTGACATCAAGGGAAAGAGAGATCCTGGCCATGATCTGCATGGGGGCCAGAAACGAGGATATTGCCGAAAAGCTGTTTATCAGTCCCTATACGGTCAAGACCCATGTGTACAATATTTTCAAGAAGATAGATGTCCCCAATCGACTCCAGGCGGCCCTCTGGGCGGCCAAGAATCTGTAAAAAGTTGGGGTTCCAGGCATCGATGTTTCAAGTGAGTGGTTAATTCGAAAGCATTAGATAGATCTTTTATCCTAATACTTTCTTATTATTTTTTGTGCAATTTTTCCTCCTGAAAATACGAAAAAAACCATACTATTTGATTATTGTTTTTTATTTTTAGATATATAATGATATCATTATGAAAATAGTGTCAGTAGAGAAAAGGGCGCTAAAACGATTCGAGCTTGAGGTCCCCGCCAGGATCAAGGTAACCAGTCCCGAACGGGAAGGGGAACCCCTTGATCTGCTGACGAGCGACATAAGTTCGGGAGGCGCCTTCTTCCATACGTCACAACCTCTTGAAGAAGGCACGGACGTAAAGGTGGATCTGATCCTTCCCATTAAAAAATTGATGAAGGAGATAGAAGGGGCGGAGGGAAATTTTGAGCATACGTATGTAAAAATCTCCGGAAAAGTCCTTCGGACAGAATCAAGGGGGATGGCTATCATTTTTGACGAGGATTACGAGATTAGGCCCTGGCAGGGGTCAAAGATTACGGAACATTGATTTCATAGCGATCGGCTAGCTTTCAGCTATCAGCAAGATAGATTTAATGATGACGTCTTAGGATGATGGCTGAAAGTTGAACGCTGAAAGCCAGACAAAGAAGATATACGCTACTCAGGGTTTTAAGGAGGGGTGCAATGAAAAAGATCATTTCATGGGCAATGTCAGGCAGATTGTTCTTGATACTTTTTGCGGTGATATTCTCGATACTCATATCCGCTCAGGCCTTTTGCGCGGAAGGGCCTATAGCAAGGCTAACCAGTTTTTCAGGGACGGTGCTGATCAAAAGCCAGGGTTCCTGGGGAGTCGAACCCGATACGGGCCTCCCTCTCTATTCTGATGACAAGGTTGTCACCAGGATCGGTCTTGCCAGTGTTACCTTCAATGACGGGGCTGTAGTAGAGATCAGACCCAACTCAAACCTCCTGATACAGGAGACTGAAGAAGAGGAGGGGGGTATCGCGGAAAAGGTCAAAGGGGCCAAGAGGACTCTGCGTTTGTTGCTTGGGAAGATGATGTTCAGGACTGCCAGGGAATCTCAGGTTAAGACCTCCCTCGCGACCTCGACAATGGTCTGTGGTTTAAGGGGAACCGAGGGTATCCTGAGTATAGGGGCTGATGGGCAGACCTATCTCCAGTTCACGGAAGGAGGCGGCGACACGGTAGGTGACTTTATCTCCGGTGTAGCGGCGGACGTGCCCACGGAACTGGCCAATCTTAGTCCTGTACAGAGGGCCGCCTTTGTGGCGGCGGCCGCGGCGGATCAGGCTGCCCAGGCTGCTGAAGCGGCGGCTAGCGGTGATATAAGTGATGCCGATGCGGCGCTGGCAGCTGCTCAGGCTGCTGAGGCGGCGGCACAAGAAGCCAAGGCGGCTGCTGAAGCCATGCTGAACAACCCTGATCCGGAGATCCAGGCACAGGCGGCGGCTGTAATTGAAGATGCTAATGAGGCTATCGAGGCCGCTCAGGATGCCCAGGAGGACGCTATTAATTCGGGCGCCACACCTTCTGCCCCAGGGGAAGCCCCCGAGGGGATAGGGTTTGATGTGGACGCTGAAGTCAGTGATTACAGCGAGTGGGGTCTGGAAGAGGAAGACAGGCGAGTGAATGACATCATACCTCCTGTGGTATTGATAAGCATGAAACCTGCCTTGTACACCAATTCGGATGCCGCGGTATTTGAATTTTCCGTTGACGATAACCTTACTATGGAAGGTGATATCGTAGTCTCTTACAAGATCGACGGGGGGGACCCTATAGGACTGGAGCCGCCTGATGAGGAAACGCTTGCCGCGCTTGATGACGAGCCATATATCTATTCGATAGATCTTTCAGGGCTCTCGGAGGAACAGCACCAGATAATAATAACGGCAACTGATGAGACAGGCAATGTCGGCCTTAATACCTATCTCTGGACAACGGACTACACCGCGCCGATAGCGCTTATTCCCACAAAACCGGCTGAGATTGCCAATACGTCCTCTTTTGGTCTTGATGCCACCGACACGAACAAGAGCGCGGGCATAACCTATGAATACAGCCTTGACGGCGGTGCCTGGACAACTACCGACCCCTCCCTGGATTTAGGGCTGGCCACGGACGGGACGGTGGATGGGGATCGGACCGTCAGCGTGAAGGCCACTGATGCGGCAGGGAATACGAGCACGTCTGTCAGCTACGCCTGGACCTATGACACTCTGGCCCCAGTTTTTACAAGCGAGACAGCACCTTCAACGATCAGTAACACGGATACCTTTGCCTTTGATTTTGCGGCGACGGATGCCCATGCTCTGACATATTCCTACAGTGTTGACGGCGGGACAACCTGGACCAGCACGGGCACGGCATTTACAGCCCCCGCCTTCAGTGACGGTTCAACCACTCTTGTCGTGAAGGCGACGGACGCTGCCGGTAACGCGAGCCTTTCAACCGCTTTCTCCTGGACCACGGATAATACGAATCCTTCTTTTACTGTCCAGACAGTGCCTGCTGCTGACTCTATCACCAACACGGATACCTTTGCCTTTGGTTTTACTGCGACGGATGCGAGCACGGTAACCTATGCCTACAGTCTTGACGGCGGCACAACCTGGACGAGCACTGGCACAGCATTTACGGCCCCTGCCTTCAGTGACGGTTCGAGCACCCTTCTTGTGAAGGTGACGGATGCGGCAGGGAATACGACGATCTCGGATTCTTTTTCGTGGACCACGGATAATACGAATCCGGTTTTTACGGTTCAAACGGCGCCTACAACCATCGCGAACACGGATACCTTTGCCTTTGATTTTACAGCAACGGATGCCAATGCCATGACCTATGAATACAGTGTTGATGGTGGTGCCACTTGGACTAGCACGGGCACGGCGTTCGCGGCGCCTATCTTTGGGGAAGGGTCGAGCACTCTTCTTGTGAAGGCGACGGACGCTGCCGGTAACGCGACCGTTTCAGATCCCTTCTCTTGGATAACAGACAAAACAGCGCCGGTGATAGGCCCATTCTCTGCCTCTTATGACGGGGTAGGTGCCACAATAGAGGCGTCATACACCAACTATG
This sequence comes from uncultured Desulfobacteraceae bacterium, assembly GCA_964449025.1. Taxonomy (GTDB): domain Bacteria; phylum Desulfobacterota; class DSM-4660; order Desulfatiglandales; family HGW-15; genus CAYUYB01. Next base: position 2,959 of record CAYUYB010000057.1, on the reverse strand, counting down.
AACCGGGGACCGTTGGGTATGTATTTGACGGCCCTAACACTGAGCTACTTGACGGCGAGTATACCCTCACGGTTACGGCAACCGATCAGGCAGGAAATTCATCAACGAGCGTTGCACTTACATTTGCTCTCGATGTATCCAACCTGGAAGGATCTGTTTTCGGGACGGGAAGTGTCATAACAGGATCCGCTTATGGCGGAGCTGTCGCTGTGCTGGGTGAGACCTGGGGCGGCTGGGAGACCGAAATGGAAGGCATTTGGTCAGATGGCCCCCACGAAGGAATACTTAGCCTGGCCACGGGTGGTGCTACTGATACAGGTTACTGGCTTTCGAAGATATCGGGTGAGATCGGTTCAGATACAGGCGATGCGACGGGTTCATCCGACTTTACGTTGTTGACAGAAACAGATCTCATTAAAGGTTCCGGCAGTTTCACCGGTGCTTTTGGCGTTGGAACAAGCGGGACCTGGACCGGAACCGAGACAGGTTCCAGCCTGTTAAATACGCCACTTCTATGGAGCGGGGAGGTCGTTGACGGGAGCTTCGGTTTCTGGAATGGAGAATCTCTTGAGTTTAGCTCTCCTATTGAGGGCCTCATAGGAGGCACAACCTCCCTCTTTAGCGGTAATCCTGCTCAATTCATCGGGCTCGGACAATATGATCTGTTGACCATTGATGATTACAGGCTCTTTGTCTCTTCAATAGAAGGCGGAGGTGCGGATTTTGGTGCTGACGGTTATTTTGATCTTCTTTTTGGGGGCATAAGAGACCTTGAAAATGGAGATATTGAGGCAAGGGCTCTGGGCTTGTACGTAAGGCCGTATGACAGTGGGTATGAAGCAGGTATCCTCAGCTCAGGCACTATCACTGGCAAGCTCTATGAAGGGATCGGTATCTGGGAGATCCCCTATGGTTCTGGCAGCTTAAGCGCTGAAAGCAAGGTGTCTCTATCAGCCCTTCCGGAAATTGTAGAATACTATCAATCCAATATTCCCATAACAGGGGATATTGAGGGTGTTATTGAGCTCAACAGCTTTAATTTCTTAGTAGGTATGGATGAAGAAGAATGGGGAATCTGGACATCTAGCGGAGGCGGCACCTATGTAGGAACGCCGACAGTGGATTGGACTGCAACTGCAGGGTGGGCAGATGGTACCGATTACAACATTATTTATTATACCGGCACGGAATGGTCGTCGGATAGTTTTGCAGGTACAGCTAACGGCAAATGGATGGATCGGTACAGCTGGGGGACATTCCCAGGCGAGGTTTTTGGTGTTTATGATGAAGGAACCTGGGATGTCCTAAGCTTAGGCACATATGATGAGGGCGTTCCTTTTGCATTTGGCGGGGAGTGGGGAGGTAAGTCTTTATACAGTAATGGTTCTGGATACCTGTCTTCCATGGGGGATGATTATGGCAACTTCGGGATCCTGACTCATCCTGCTGCAGGTGACGCGGAATACATGGCTATGGGCCAGTATAGCGAAGGACTTTTCTATAGCTCAAATCAAGAGGTGTACCTGTTAAATTCGGATATATGGTCTGATGAGATCCTTGACGGGGGAGGATACGGCGGTGGCATAGCTGACGGTTATGCCGGCGGTTTCCTGAAAGAGACAGCGGCTGACAGCGGCGATGGGAACTTTGATGGGAATATAGCCCTGGTCTGGTTTGATTCGGATGGGAACGCCGGTCTCCTCACTGACGAGAATGCCTCCGGGTATTTCTATCCCGTGATCTCAATGTGGGAGGCAGAGGGCACACTCACCCCAAACATTCTCTCGACCGGACTTAACGCATCTAACACAGGCGATATGTATGGCGTTCTTGACACGATGGTAGGCGGGCATTTCTATGGAGGCCAGGGAGAAATATCTGGTTATAGCTCCTCAGGATCTACCACTTTTCTTTACGACTATACAGGTAATGTTGATCTTCCCTTTGGAGTCTATGATCTGAGGTTGGGTTCAGGTAATTACTATACCGATAAACCTGACGGTGATACAACCTGGTCCGGGCTGATAGGTGGGGAGGCCATGTTTGGGTATGGCGCCTATTCCTATTATGGTCCTGATTATGGCATGTTTCTGGCAGAAGTTGTTAGCGACTGGTCCGCGGAATCGATAAACGGGGATGGAACCATGTACGGTACCATGTCCGGCGACTATTTAACGCACACCCACAAGGGTGTTATCAGCGGGCCTTTCTATGGGCTGTATGACGCTCTCGCAGATGGATATGGCGGCTATCTAAATGATGGCACCTGGATAGGCAAGAGCGTGGGCACATACGAGGGTGAGCTTCTTGCATGGAGCGAGGAGGGATATGGTTTTCTTTATTATAACGATTATGGATATTTAGGCTATGGCGGATATATAGGCGGTCTGGCAGGCGGAGTGAACTTTCCACCGACAGACTTTTTTGCCATGGGCTATGGTGAAGGCGGATACGGCGGATACGGGGGCAGCCTGCTGTGGAACTTTTACTCCATGGGCGGTCCGGTAACAGGTTACGGCGGATATGGAGGCGGATATGTTATAGATGTCAGCGGCGGCTTCGCCAGGGATCCTGAAGGTAGCGCGATGTACGGAGATCTGGAAGGAGACATATTTGGTATCTACCTTAGTGCTGCTGGTTATGGTGGAGCTACTGCTGGTCTATTTTCAGGCCCTGCTTCTGGACAGCATTATCCTGACCCCTCCAGTGGTAATAGCGTGTGGAGGATGTATGGTTCTCTGACATCTAGACAACTGGCCAGCGGGCTCAATCCCTACAGCATTGAGCCACAGGATGGACAGATTTATGGTTATTTATCCGGTAACTTTGATGGCCCGGGTGGGATATGGGGAGAGACTTTTTACCCCTTGCCTGGCGAGACAGTATTTTTCACTGATTATAGCACTGGCAGCAGCCTGCCCTTTGGCATTTATGATATGATGCTTGGATGGGATAATTA
>CAYUYB010000056.1:0-11702 GCA_964449025.1 uncultured Desulfobacteraceae bacterium | reverse complement strand
TAATAGATCCTTCATATGCCTTCATGGCGTTTTCATAGCGCTCTCTGCTCCATGTCCTTTCGATGAAGTCATTGATATCTCCGTATATGATCGAGCTCTCTTCAAAATCATCCCGGGTTATGGCATGAAATCTCTGGGGCCTGTACTCTTCGCACAACTCTTTCCATAATGAGGGTTTCCATACCGTGTCCGAGCTAAAAAAAAGGCTGCTCTTCCCGCTCATGAATTTAAAAGCAATAGTGGGCACTCCGTGCCAGACTGAAGATTTTATCGCCTTCACGGTCAGGTCGGAGCCTTCATCGTGATAGATATTCTGATCTTTTTCATAAAAAACGGTTGAACTGAAAGGATAATAGCTCTCGGGCTCCACCCATTCTCCGGTTTCATCATCTTTGAACAGAAGACGCGGCCGATTTGCCGCAGGATTAATAAATATCTTCGCCTTTTCCGGACCGATCACATTACCGTGTCTGTCTTCTACGCTATATTTAAACCCGCCGTTATGGCTAGGTTTGAGCATTATGGAGTATCTACTTCTGGGCCCTACTATTCTTTCTTCAACCATCCGGCTATAGGGGATATCCACGATACGTTTTGAGTCCAGGGAGAGGGATCTTTCAAGGGCGCCTTTGGAATTCTTGGCGAATTCTTCGAGAATTACCTCAGAGGAGATCAGTCTCAGCCTGTGTTTCAAAAGAGGGTTATAGAATGTGAACAGGACTATATCCGTAAACCACCTTTTATGGTCCTCGTGGGAATGAGTTGAAAAGATGCCTTTTATGTTTGCTATTCCTTTATAGCCGAGAATGGGAAATATGGTGGACCCGCATTCAAGAAGGTAGACGCGATCATTGACGGTTATCATATAACCGCTGCTCTCTCCCATCAAGGAGAAGGCACTTGTATTACCTATAACTTCAAATATGATATCATGTTTCATGATAGATAGCCGAACGCCCTGTTTTAATCGGAGCCGGGGTGTTTCCGGGGCCCGGCTGTAAGTCCGGGACAACTATATAAGATTATTGTCCCAAAGGCAACAGGGAAAAAGGTTCAGACTATCTTTACGTTATAGGTCGTAACAGGGCTGTGTATCCCTTTTACCACTACCTCTCCCACCTCTTCCACCTTAACGATATTGCGGACCTTGCTATATGTCCTCTGGCTGACCAGTATCTGCCCCGGTTTTGCCAGTGACTCAAGCCTGGCTGCTATGTTTACCTGATTGCCGATAACGGTGTAATCCATGTGCATATCAGATCCTATGTTTCCCACGGTCATAAACCCCGTATTAATGCCGATGCCCATCCCCAGGTCGTAACCGAAATGAAGCCACTCCTTTTTCAGGACCGAGACCTTCTTTTGCATATCGATTGCCATAAGCACGGATCGCTGGGCATGGTCCTCCATTTCAATGGGATCACCGAAGAATATCAGCATGCCATCCCCTATGATCTTGTTCAATGTGCCTTCATACCTATATATCAGCTTTGTCATCTCCGTCAGGTAGGTGTCCAGCAAATGGAAAAGCTCCTCGGGTTCCAGGCTGTCCGTCAAGGTAGAAAATCCCCTGATATCGGAAAACAACACAGTCATCATCTTTCGCTGGGGTTGTGCCCCCAGGGTGTTGCCGCTGGACAGTATCTTATCGGCCAGTTTTGGGGATAGATAGCGTCTCAGGTCGTTATACCTGCTTAACTTCTGCACCTGGTCATTAATCTTTTGTTCAAGGTCCCTGTTGAGTACCATCAATTCTAGCCGCGCCTTGACAAGTTCAGCTGTCCTTTCTTCAACCTTCTGCTCCAGGGTCCTGTTATATTCCTCAATCTTCTCCTTTGTCTCTTTCAACTCCGTGTGGATCAGGCTCAGGGCATCATAAGCCCTGTTTCTTGCCTTAATGGTTTCTCTCAGCCTGTTAATGGTGTCCACGAGCTGTATGTCCGAGATGTCTTTTTGCCTTTGGAGACCCAATAGCCGCGATAATCGATTTATAGCGGATAACCTGTCATATGTGATATCCATGATAAAATAGGGCGCTTTGAATATCTCGCCCGCCCTCAGCAGGATCCGGTTGTTCACCACGATAGTCTCTGTGATAAGGACAGCCTCTTGCTCATCATCTGATCTTCTAAGCAAAATTCTTGAGGCATCTGAGTATCTACCTAAAAATACCTTCTTCCCGTTTACGATATCGGATAGCAGGATGATCTTCTTCCCCACCACTTTTCGCATATAATCGAAAGGGTCTTTTATGGTGAATACATCTCCCTGTATTCTCGCATCGAGGGCATAGGGGGCAAATTCCGGTTCGTGGCTAAAGAGTATCTCAGGGTCATAGGGGTTCAGCGGCTGCCTTATGAAAGCAGGGCGCAACCCCCATACAGTAGGGATGGAAGAGATTATCCCCCTCCTGTAAGGGTCCATAATATAGTCTTTTTCAACAGGGATATCGTCGTGATACGTCACCTTTAAGATTACCCTGGTCTTACCGGAGGCCTTATCATAGGCAGGGGGCTTTACAACCTCGATATCTTTGGTATCATTGATGTTGCTGTTGAAGAAGGGGATCCTTAAAAAGCCATCATCCGGACCTTTGAAGAATCTGGCGAAATATGCGAAACGGCCCCAGGAGCCCAGACAAGCGGACGATGCTCCACAATTAAAATAGAAGTAAGCCTCGCCGGATAATTCTTTGGCCCTTCTGAATATCTTGTGAAAATTTTCATAGGTGGTCCATTCGTCCTCATTCATAAAGAAATCTTCAGGTGTCCTATATCTATCAGAGGGATAGGGTAGCCCTTCAAATAGGTTATCGCGGCGACCGATCCTGTCCGTCAGATAGGCGGTTACAATCTTAATATTACGGTTGCTTATACAGTCTATACGGCTCATGGCATTAGTAGCTATTTGCTCTTAGCTGTTAGCAGTTAGCTTTTCCTTGTTCCATATTGTCTTTTACCCTTCCCGCTCAAACCCTACCCTGTCTTTCTTCCCCTATGCCCTTGACATCTAGAATCGTTGGGCCCTTTCTATAATCATCAGCTAATGGCTCTTAGCTTTTAGCAATTAGCTATTAGGAGGTTTTAGGTCTTAGAGTAGTGATGAAGCTGTTTAACATTTTTTTGACCTCGTTTATGTTTGCATTAAGATCGAGATATGTTTTCTCTTTTAGATATCCTAGATCACAAGCGAGGAGAAGCTGGTATTCCGCTTCGCTAGCGGATGCGGCCGCGATCCCAAGGAACCCGCATAATTCATTGGAGCTTTCCTTCCCGCAACCTTCGGCAATATTTGTAGGCACAGATGCGGCGGAGCGTCGAAGCTGAGCCACAAGTGTGAGACGTTCATCTGAAGGAAAAGACGAAGTGACACAGTAGATCTTCAGTACGCACTGATGTGATTTTTCCCAGACTTTCAGCTTTTTGAAGTCGCGCATTCGTGTCTCTTTCTCCCAGAATTAACCTAATAGCTAACAGCTAATACCTAATAGCTCTCGCTAAGGTTCCCTGCAATCAACATGCCATGCGTTTAACGCCTTGATATTGATAATGCGTTTAAAGATAATGTTGAAACTTGTGCCTGATTTTTTGGTCAGGCATGTACATTTCTCTGTTCATATCAGATCTTTCCTTATAGCTAATAGCTAACAGCCGGGAGCTAATGGCTAAATTATGATTGACATAAACGTATATTATATGATGTGATACCTGCCGTCGGGACGTGGCGCAGTCTGGTAGCGCACCTGAATGGGGTTCAGGGGGCCGCTGGTTCAAATCCAGTCGTCCCGACCAGTCTTCGTTCTTCAAGCCGTTTCGAACTACGCGTGGGCAGGCCAGTCTTTGCATAAAGCTACGCCTTTGCCATAAAGGCTATGGCGGGACAAGACGGCTGGGCAGGCCGGTAATTTTAAAAACTTAGCTGTTTTTTAGTTGGGCTGGCTTTATAAAAGGTGACCATTTTGTGATCAAAATCGTCACAATTTAAAGATAGGGCGGTTAATACATTTAAAAGATTGACCGCTTTCTTTTTTTGCTCTCGATGATTTAGGAGAAAAACCTTCCGTGAAGTCCCGCAGGGATAAAAACGGGCCTTCAAGGTTTTAGTTGGCCCGTTAAGTGATTTATAATAGCGTTCGATTTTTTATTTCTTCAGGCATTTATTAACCAATTGAGTCATAATTGTCTACCGGGTATTTGCCTTTTCTAAAAGATATGCCATAACTGCCCCAATTCCAGGGGGTATGTCTGGAGAAGACTGTTTAGGGAAGAATCGACAAAAAAATGAGTTAAGATCCTTTAAATATGGGAAATAATGGCGTATGATGATTCAAGATAGAGGATCTTCAGATCAGGTCCCGTGATAAGCACCGCGGAGGACAAATGGATTTGGAGATGCTCCAGGGATTTTAGATGGGTTGACAACAGTTTGGGCCGTGTATGGGGGAAGATATGAAAAGGGTAATAAAATGGCTGGCTTTAATCGCAGGTACACTGGTTTTTCTGATTATCTTGGCTGTTATTATCGTACCCTTATTCTTTGATATAGAGGCATATAAGCCCAGGATTGAACAAGAGGTAACAAAGGCCACGGGTCGTCCCTTTACAATAGGCGGTGATCTAAAGCTTTCATTATTTCCATGGGCGGGGCTTGGCTTTTCAGACCTGCATATGGGAAACCCTGATGGTTTTACAGAAAAGGATTTCCTATCCATAGAATCATTTGACGTGAAGGTTAGACTGCTGCCCCTTTTATCAAAGGATATTCAGGTCAAAAGGTTTGTGATAGTCGGGGCCAAGATCAGCCTTGAGAAGACAAAAGGTGGCAAGGCAAACTGGGAGGGGTTGAGCAAGAGGGACTCCGCGGGCGCTTCTCCGGAGCAACGGAAAGAAGCCGGCGATGTTTCACAGGGTGCCCCAGGGAATCTTGAGATCAAGGGCCTGGCAGTAGGCGAATTCGCGGTAAGGAAATCAGAGCTCCTTTATATTGACCATGCCTCTGATACACGCCAGGAAATTAAGGATCTAAACTTTGAACTTAAGGATGTCTCGCTTCAAAAACCCTTAGGACTATTCATCTCGGCAAAAGCCGGCGGGAACCCTTTTTCTATTGAAGGACAGATAGGGCCGATAGGCAAGGACCCAGGCAAGGGTGAAATGATGGTAGACCTTGCTATCCAGGCTATGGGCATGCTTTCCATGCATATCAAAGGTTCGGTGACGGATGTGGCAAGCGGGCCTCAGTTTGATCTTGATATGTCAACGGATACCTTTTCGCCGATGGATCTAAAGGACGCTGTAGTCCCGGATTTCGGGCTTAAGACAAGGGATCCGGAAGTCTTGAAGGCCATGTCTGCAAAAATGAATATAAAAGGTACCACCCAAAATATCCAAATATCTGACGCCGTCATAAAATTGGATCAATCCAGGATCACCTTTAGGGCCTCTGCAAAAGACTTTTCCAAACCTGATCTCACGTTTAGTATGGACCTTGACAAGATTGACGCTGATCGTTATCTGCCGCCTGCCGAGGAAAAGAAAGAAGAAAGGAAGCCCGGGAAAGAGACCAGGACGGACTATGGGCCTTTGAGAAACATGGTGCTGGACGGAGCGATCAACATAGGCGAATTTGTCATAAAGGGCGCACAGATCAAGGATATACGGATTCGTGTCAAGGGGAAAAACGGTGTATATAATCTGGATCCTTTTACTCTTAAGGCATATGAAGGCAATGTGGCCGGGACGGCCAACCTGAATTTTAAGGGGGAGGCCCCTGTCACGAGCACAAAGATGGAGGTCAAGGGTGTTCAGGTAAAGGGGATTATGTGTGATTTTATGAAAAAAGATTTCTTGGAAGGTCAAACAACCGCCTCTTTTAGTCTGTCTATGTCCGGTGACAAGGCGCCCCAGATTAAACAGACCTTGGGAGGCAAGGGAGAACTGGTTTTTAAAAACGGGGCAGTTGTGGGGATAGATCTTTCAGGCATGGTCAACAACCTGAAGTCAGCCTTCGGGATGGCTCAATCCGGGGAATACACCGGCAGGACGGATTTTTCAGAGTTAACCCTCCCCTTTGAGATAGAAAAAGGCGTTGTAAATACACAAAATGCGTCTCTGGTCTCGCCGGCCTTGAGGGTCTTGGCCAAAGGGAAGGCTGACCTTTCAAAGGAGACCATTGATTTCAGGATTGAACCCACGTTTGTGGCAACGCTCAAAGGCCAGGGAGATGCTGAGGAAAGGAGCGGGGTCACCGTGCCGGTACTGGTAAGGGGGTCCTTTACAGAACCAAGATTTAGCCCGGATGTTGAAGGAATGCTCAAAAAGTCTGTTGAAAAAGGAGTGGAAGAACTAATCAAGCGGGGGACAGGAGATAAGGGACAAGAGACAGAGTCAACAGAAGATACTGTCAAGGGTCTTTTGAAAGGTATACTAAGCAGATAAATACGCTTTTCCTCGGCCTGGCAGAGGACGGAAAGATATAATGCCTCCTTTCGTAGATTGGAGGCGCCTTTTTGGTGTCGGGACAAACGTTAACTGCTCTCCAGATCTCCTCATCCTCACATTGACACCTTTTATGTCCAAATTCAAGAACCCGTCGGGGTCATTTGCCAAGGAGGAAGGTCATGTTTCAAACTATTTATTATAAGGTTTTTAATGGAAACAAGGCTATAAAAAGATGGGTAATTCCTTATCTAAATTCGCGTATTCATTCAAATCAATTTAGACCGGTACTGTGTTATCTTTATACCGAGTGGCGTTGCAATATAGATTGCTACTATTGTTTTCAATATAATAATGAGTTGCCGGGGATGGACATTGAAACCGCCAAGAGTTCGATTGATTGGCTCAAGTCTATAGGCTGCAGGGTTATCCCTTTAATGGGCGGCGAGCCCCTCCTAAGAAAGGATTTTATATTGGACGTTATCCGGTACGGCGCGGAAAACGGCTTCTTTATGTACCTTCCCACAAATGGATATCTTATGGATAAGGCATTTATAGATGAGGTGGGAAAGGCAGGTGTAGCAGCAATAAACCTGGCGGTAGATTGTGTGGCCCCTATTAAAGGGTTGCCAAAGGCACTTCTTAATATTGAGCCACAATTCAGGTATCTTGTCGAAAGACAGAAAAAATATGGTTACCTTCCCTTTTTTAACATAAATATCTGCAGGAATAATATCAAAGACGTTAAGCTCCTTACTGAGATTGCACATCAAAACAAGATAGGCACCGATTACCACCTGAACGAACCTCCCCAGAGTTTTGTAGATATAAACCACTACAAACATCACGATGATATGCTTACTATAACGTCTGATCAATATGATGAAGTTGATGAGTTATTAGACTGGCTTATAGACAAACAGCGCCATGGCTGGCCCATGGTTAACTCTATAGAACACCTTAATCTATTTAAAAAAAGGCTGAGAGGCCAGGTAAGTCCGTGGGAGTGCAGGGCAGGCCATAATGGCGCGCTTATTAGGCCTGATGGGACTCTTTCGCCGTGCTTTGACCTTATAAGCTATGATCATGATTGGGGCAAGATCTGGGAGCCCAAATTCGATCCTGAGGAATTGGCGGCCATTAAAAAGAAATGTAATCCCTTTTGTTCCTCTACCTGTTTCCACACAATGACCCATTATTACAACCTTAAAGCCGTGCCTGAGTGGGTAATGAAGCACATCAGGGTGGGTTAAATTCATGCGGGGATGGCACCTATTTATTTGTGGTTTGTCCGGTTAACGAGTACGTAAACAAGTTAATGAAGGTCCAAGTGTCCAAGGGTTCTAGGATTTAATGGGTCAAGTGCATCGCGCAAGGAGCATAGCGCATAGTGTAAGGCCTTAGGTGTAAGGCGTGAAGTGAAAAATTAGGGTTAACCGGATGAACCAAAATTACAGAGGTATTATTTTTTGTTATAGATCGTTTCTTATTGTGCCATCCGGTAAGAGATTATCCGGATGATATCTACCTTTCTCTTCCATCTGATACCTAATACAATTATTATTATTAACCAAGCAATAATTCTCTATCCAGTATCTTTCTAATTTTCCCTTTTCCGTATATTGCCTAATTGGACAGGCGTAATACCATTTGCATGGTTTAATTTTTCCATTTTTGATTAAAGCCTCCCAGCCTCTGATTCGATATTGATCGAGATCGACATTCCCTTGTTTATAATCTTCATGCCAATCCTTGGAAACTGGAAGCCATTCATTTAATTCTCTCCGCCAGGCCTCGAGAAAAATAGGTTCCCTGCTCATAAAATCTGCCGCGCAAAAGACCTTTGTCTTAGCGGTATGTTTTAGTTTTTCCAACCACGCTATCCCTTCTTCCGATCTCATGAGGTGGTGGTCGATAATTAGAGTGTCAACGTTTTTAGACAGCTCTACCGCGTTTTTCCAGGCGCTCTCCCTCTCTTTTTGGAATGATGCGGAACGGTAGTGATAGAGAGGGGGGCCTGAGGCGAAGACAATATCAGGGCTCCAATCGAGAATCTTTTCTACTGTTTCCTTATCCAACAGCTGAATATCCGAGGCATGCACGAACGTAAGACCTTCCTCTCTAATCCTGCTCATCATAACCGTGTTGTCTTCTCGGTCTCGTGGCCCATGGGGAACAGGAGGAGAGAATTCCAGAGGACCTTCTTTCAACCCTTCGGCATTTTGCAGATCTTTGTTTATTATTTCACCTAATTTTTCCCTTCTTTGTTGTTGAGTCGGCGGGGTGTTATTGGGACCCTTAGCCCATATTCTGCAATGTGATAAACTGTCTTTTACCTCCTCTATACCCAATTGATAGGGGTTTGGATTATACAGGGGACAATGGTCTCCATCAAAATGGCTGAAAATCACATCACTCGCATCCTCTAATTCCTCAATGATTTTCTGCCTGATCTCCACCCCAATAGCTATCTGAAAAGGATGAGGTAAAAACCCGTAGCGAGACCAGCCCAATGTTATGCCGGGGTCGATGAATATTTTCCTGCTTTTTAATTCAATTGAACAAGAAAGCCCGCGGACTCCCAAAGATTCAGTGCCAAGGATCTTAATGACCATATCTTCTCTTTTCCCTGTTGAAGATTTTAATAGGTAATTCACATATAAGTTTAAGATACTATATTCATATTTTAAAGTACTTTAGCAGTGTTAGACCCCGTAAAGAGAACTGTTGATATTATTCTGCTGACGCACCTAACTACATGATTCTGGTTCCCCATGATTACTCGCATCTGTTTCAACTTACAACTGGAAATGGAGGCTGTTATAAGGCACAAAAATGAAATAGCGTTGAGGGAAAGTCACGCGGGCCCTTAGCGGTATGTCGAAGATGGTCTTGCATCTCTTATAGAGCGCGCACAAGATTAGGCCGCTGTATCGGTAGCGGAGTGTAGGATGTCGGTGTTTAATCCTGGATTTCGATATGATGAGCTGGGGACGGCTTAGGGTATGTCTTATGTGGGCTATTTTACGAAGGAGCCGGATTTATGGACAGGCTTAAACCGATATAACAAACATGCACGATAAATTGCGTATTATGCGGATATACATGCATTTTATTATAGATCTTTGGGATGCCAGTTATCAGGAGATTAATGTTGAGAATCGGGGTTATCTAAGGATTGCAGGGCCTTGTTTAAATGGTTCAGATTATAACCTTTCTTCAGTGAGACATTATCCATGGCAAGGGCTGCCCGGCCGGCCACGTCTTTCAAGAGGGCAAGGTCGTTTTTCCTGAATCCTTTTGGCCTGGAAAGGGAGTCAACGTAGATCACCCCTCTAATACTAAAACGGCTGGTTATGGGCACACACATGGCTGACCGGATATGCATTAAGTGCAAGGATTCAGTGACTTTTTCATCTTCATCTTCCATCTTATCCGAGTCTTTAACCATTACGGGCCTATCCGTCAGCAACGCCTTATCTATCAATTCCCTGTTATAAAGCCTTTTGGGATCATCAACCGGCTTTCTTGATCGATACGTAATATCAGTGAATTCTCCGGTTTGATTATCAATTGTGATAATGACGCATCGATCAACCCTCTTGAAGAGATCAAATATTCCGTCCAACAGTCTGTTAAATATCTCCTTGAGGTCCTTGGATTCCATGAGGAGATTATTCATATTATAGACAAATTCCAGGTTCTTTTTAAGGGCCATAACCCTGTCCGGCTTAACAAGCTCTCCGTACGCATTAACTTCCCCGCTGAAACCCGCTGAATCCAGAAACGGCTTAAGAGATGTCTTGCATACCTCACCAAGGCCAAGGATAGTCATTCCTATCACTATGGGGACCCCTTCTTCCACCTGAGTTTCAACGCCTGGACTCAGATCCTTGCCCCCCACAAAGGTCCCGTTTTTACTGTCCAGATCAGTTATAAAATATCCATCCCCCTTGACCTGGATCTTGAAATGATTCCGGGAGATGTTTTTATCCGCTATTACTATGTCGTTTTCTGAATGCCTGCCTACAAGGTACTCTTTACCCGGTTCCAGCTTGAAGGATTGGCCTTGATCCTTTCCAACCAGTATGTACAGTTCAAATTCCATTGGGTTGTTCTCTTTGGTTCGTACTAAAAATGATTAGGTAATTGTGAATCAAAAACCTTTTTTATATAATAACATGCAATATTCATACCGTCAAGGAGTTGAAGACACCTGGGCCAAAAGATTTTCTAAATAACACTAAGAGAGGAATGAACAATGAGCTTATATTATATTGAAATAACAGGTAATAGCATGACAGAAGCAGGCGCCGCTATGATTCTGATCTTCCATATCCAGACAAGTGGCGATCTTAGAAAGGAAGGCGTTATAGGATATGGAAGGAAAATCTGCACATAATATTGTGCATACATAGTGCACATAGATATGAGCATCTTTGGGCAGGAAGATTTGTGATATGAAGACGCTATTGCTAATCGCTAATCTCTATTCAGAGGATTCTCTTTTGACAAGGTCTCAAGAACTTCATCGACTTGTGATACGCTCATAAGTCCCATATCAATAAAGATCTCTCCAATGCGTCTGTGCTTTAAACTCGATAGATTCTCGTTGAATTGAACATCAATTGCCATAATAAACTGTTCAGGGGTGACAAATCCTTTTTCCACCGCCACCAGCCCAAAGCGGTGTTCAAAATGTTCTTTTTCCCCCATATCAATTAGTACTCCCGAATATCCTGTTTATACCTATGGTTCTTCTCGCGAGGCAGTTACCTGGCCGCGATTTCGTCCTGCATCTCCAGGACCTGTTTATCCTCAATCCCGTATCCAAAATAGAATACCGCTGCCGCGATCGCGCTTGTCACAGCCGGAGAATAAATCATGATGGAACTTATGCCGTTGACGGCCTCAGGTGTGGGAATTGTCTGCGCAACGAATCCTACGCTTATCAATCCAACCGTTATAATTCCGCTTCGGATTAACAATCCGAACTTCACCGGCAGGGTCAGCAAAGACATGGTGAAGGCCTGAATGTTCTTAGCTGTTTTCCATTCTCCATATACGACCGTGTACGCAAACAATGCGGTGTTCATGGATCCGGAAATCATGCTAAGCATGGAAGCAATGCAAAAGATGATCGTAAAATTCCAGGTGTTTGGCTCAAAGAAGGCCGCCGAAAGAAAGGCAAAGGCACCTAGAATAAGAAATATCCAGTAGGCATTGCGTTTGCCTATTCTAACACCGATCCATGGGGCAGCAAAG
>CAYUYB010000055.1:0-11832 GCA_964449025.1 uncultured Desulfobacteraceae bacterium | reverse complement strand
TTAGGGTCCTTTGATATCTTTTTCGACTTTATGGCGACAAACCCTTTTATGACAGGGCTTCTCAGAAAAGCAGGGTCCCAGGCAACGAGCCTCTTTTATCTCTTTCTGTCAATCCCTGTCATACTGTCAATATTTGTCTATTTCCGTTTTTTGATGGGATTCTTTATGCGTAATTTTGAAAGACAGGCGGATACGTTTTCGGCGGTGACCATGGGAGGCCCGGCGCCCACGATCAGCGCCCTCGAGAAGATAGCGGTTTTCAGTGGAAAGAGCAGAAATCTCCCCAGCTGGCATCATTTCAGCATAAGGGAAAGAGTGGATTATCTATGGAGAATCCTGAAAGACCCCGGGGTGGTAAATCGACACAAAAGGCTTATCTGTGTGTCATTCGCGGTGTATCTTATTTGCACAGCAGGATTGGGGTATTATTTGAACTTCAGCCCCATAAAACAGACCCTCAGATACAGACTGGTGACCAATGCGCTTCAGGATCGGTTATCTGATAATCCGGACAATATTATGTTGCTCAACAGCCTGGCAATGCTTTACCATGAGACGGAAAGGTACAGAGAAGCCGTAGAGATCTATGAGGAGGTCTTAGAGCTCGACAGTGAACAGCCTCTTGCTTTAAATAATCTGGCTTGGCTACTGTTGACGGTGCCGGACAAGGGATTAAGGGAACCTGAAAGGGCCCTTTTATTAGCTAAAAAGGCGGTGGGCCTTGAGAGATCACCGGTATTTCTGGACACACTCGCGGAGGCCTATTATGTAAACGGTTCCATTCAAAAGGCCATCGATACTATCAACGAAGCTATTTCCCTGGAAAAAGAGGATGACGAGTATTATAATAAACAGTTGAAGAGATTTAGAGGGGCCGTTTATTATTGATTTCTATATTCTTTACTGATATCCATTTAATAGCTATATTAAAAGGAGTTGATTATAAGTATTTCCTTACAACCCTTTATTGATAGGAGGATGGAGAATGAAAAAGATTAATTTAGCAGCAGTTTTGATGTTGTCTGTTTCTATTATTTTTGGCTGTCAGACACTTGGGATCCGGGAGGTCGTAACCCCGGCGGGCGTTTATCTCATTACACTTTCAACGCCAATGGGTGAAATGGAATCCACGCTGGCTATCAATGCAGACGGCACAGGTTACCTTGAAGGGATGATGGGTAAAATGGAATTTTCAGACGCAAAGTTAGAAGGCAATAACTTTAATATTCCAATAACTATGGAAAGTCAGATGGGTGAAATGAAGATATCTTTTGAAGGGGCTGTGGACGGTGACAATATAAGCGGCATCTCAAAATCAGAAATGGGTGAAGCAACTTTCACCGGCCAGAGAAAAGAGTAGACGCAATTGTATGTGTCTCGCACTCACTTCGTGTCGCAGTGAATGCGAGACACATCTCACTTCCCTGTTCAAAAAGCCATATCTTGAAATGTAAATATTTCGCCCATAAGTCCCGCCATAAGATGTCCGGAGTTTTTAATCTTAGATAAATGTCGATAAAATTAATGTTATATATGGTATCAAGTCAGCCTCGACTTTAAGCCATTTTCTTGCACCATAAACATTATCGATAGCAAACGGTAAGGCCATGATGCTTGTGAAGTAAAGAATGATTCTGACAGGGAAGCAAGAAGATCATTGCCGGGCTAAAAAAGTCTGGAAAACCTGGTTTAATTATCCCTGCAGCAAGGCTTTTCGACGAGCTCAAGTGGAAGCGCTGCAGGTGATCATCCAGCAATGTCCGCGCGCCATAATTGCCTTGACACACAGGGCCCATCTTCCTATACTTAGTCGTGCAATCACTTCATAAAAAATTCTTATCACCTCACCTTTTATATGACAGGAGGTCTTATGGGCATCGATCACTTAAGAAGGACATTTTTAATGGCGGGGTTGACTTTGCCTGCCGCCGGGCTTGTTTCAGCGACAGGCATTAAGGCGGCGTCGCAGGAGTCTCCCAAGGTTGACTATTCAAAGGAGAATAAATTGGCAAAAGAAAAGCTTATCTCGGTAGTTAGTCCTGAAGCTAAAAGACAGAAGCTGGCTTCAGACGAGCCGCCACCTGGATTTTCTGGCCCGCCTGGCGCATTCAGATTCGGGCCTTCTTCTATGAAACTGGCAGATCGTCTGGATACTTTGCAAAACAAGACCCTTTATCTGGTGGATATTGGTTTCGGTGGAGGGTATAACTTCATGCTGGAAGTGCAAAGATGGTTTGCCCAGCACATGCCTTCTGTGACGACTATCCCGAGACGGAAACCCGGGAACGTATTCTCGGATGATAATTATGATCTCTGGGATGAGATAAAGGAAAAAGGTGACGCCGTAATTCTCGGGGTGGCTGGTTGACCGGGCTGTATTTCAGCAGTTGCTGAAGCCGGAACCAATCTGGAACAAAATTACGGTATCCCAGTAGCTCCCATTTCCGCTTACACAATGGAATCAGTGGCAAAGACTTACCCGAAAGCCATAGTTTTACCCTTCATCTATACCGCGACCCCTGTTATCGGTCTATCTCATGAGGCCCTTTACAAGAAAATAGTCCAAGGTAATGATCCTGAAACAGGAAGACCTGTAATCGATGAAATAATCGAGGTATTGACCACACCCCAGGAAATAAAGAAACCTGCGCCTACCCCACTCAAGGAAATCCCCAAGGATGTTTTAAGACCAGATACGGAGGATAATCTACAGCAGGTCTTTTATGACAGGGGATGGACAGATGGATTGCCGATCATACTCCCTACCGAAGAGCGAGTGGAAAGGATGCTTACAGGGACAAAACGCTCTTCCGATGAACAAGTCAGTCAGACCTATGATCATGACCACCATGAGATGATAAAATACACTGTGCGTGATATCGCTGTTTATGCGGTGATGGCGGGTGCTAAACCGGAATACTTTCCCGTGATACTTGCCTTAGCTTCCATGGGACAATCATCAATCGCACCTTCGACGACAGCTTTTGGGAGTATGCTTCTCGTAAACGGTCCTATCCGTAATGAGCTCGGAATGAATTCAGGGATAGGGGCGTTCAGCCCGATAAATCAGGCTAACTCTGTTATTGGCAGGGCATGGACCCTGATGAGTATCTGTTGGGGATATGCCAAGGTCAAGAGAACCATCTGGAGCTCACAGGGTTGTAACGAGTTATACAACAATATGTGCGTCGCCGAGAACGAAGAGAGGAGCGTGTGGTCGCCTTTCCACGTTGATAAAGGTTATAAACCTGAGGAAAGCGTAGTTAGCACCTTCAGGGGCTGGGCGGTGGTTAACAGTATCGGTTGCGCGTCAAATCGTTCGCTTGCCGAGGAATTGAGCCTGCAGTTTGTATCAATACCGCCGCTTAATTCCAGGGCTACTATAGTCATGGATCCGCTCATAGCAGCCAATCTGAAAAACAACGAAGGTTTCAATACCAAAATGGATTACTGTCGCCATCTGTCCGAGAATATCAGGATGTCTGCCGGAGATTATCGGAAAAAGGACCATATTGATATGCTGGTGACGCCTGAGGCGAATAAAGGTGTGGAACCTTTTGCTTCCTGGAAGGCGTTGCCTGATGACGCACTGATAGCCCCGTTTTATATCCCTGAAAATATAAACCTGATTGTCGTGGGCGGAGAGACAAGCCCTTTATGGAAGGCTACTGAATACGGTTATTCCGGCAGCGCGTCAGTAGATGAATGGCGCTAATAGGAGGGACTATGACTGTCAATCTATCAAGAAGGAAATTTCTAAAGGCTGGCTTGGCGGCGCTGCCTGCCGCCGGGCTTCTTTCGACGACAGGGCTTAAAGCGGCGCCTAAAGAGCCACGCGAGGTCGTATATAGAACTTTAGGCAAAACAGGGCTTAAGGTTTCGGGCGTAGGTTTCGGGATCGGTTTCGTGCCCGTGACCGAGGTAGTCGCCCGTGCATTGGACATGGGAATCAATTATTACGATACGTCCCGGGATTACGGCGACAGCGAAAAGATTTTCGCGGGGATTATAAAAGGCCGCGATCGAAGCAAGATTGTCATTGCCACGAAGTCTCCGTCGAGAAGGAAGGCGGACATCCTGAAGGATCTGGATACCAGCCTTAAGACGCTTGGCACGGACTATGTCGATATATGGCATCTGCACGCGAGGGATACACCGGAATCCATTCCGGATGAAGCGGTTGAGGCCATGCAGGAGTGCAAAAAGTCGGGGAAGGCGCGCTTTGTTGGTTTCAGTTGCCACGATCCGAACGGGATGGTTGATTTTCTTCTGGAAACCAAGACATTCGATGTAATGCAGACTACCTACAGTTTTCCTATCGGAGGCTACTACAGGGACAGGGCCATTAAAAAGATGCACGACGCCGGCATAGGCGTCATAGCGATGAAGGTTGTGGTGGCGTTGACCGGCTTGAATTTGACCAGGCTTGATAATCCACCTGCCAGGACAGGGGAGGGGCCCCTCGCAGGGATCAAATGGGTGCTTAAGAATCCTGCCATTGGCACGACAGTACCGTTCATGAAGACGATTGATGAGCTCGAAATGAACTTCCGCGCCATGTCTGAACCTTATACGCCTTCAGATGAGAAACTGCTGTATGTCCTGAACGAAAAGATTCGGCCCTCCTACTGCCGCATGTGTTACCAATGCAGGGATAAATGCCCGAAGGGCATGCCAGTGACGGACGTGTTGCGGTTCCTGGCGTATCATGATTTTGGCGGCAACTATCATCAGGCGCGCATGAGTTTTATGGAATTACCAAAGGAAATCAGGGACATACGATGCAGTGATTGTTTCGAGTGCGCCGTTCAATGCCCTAACGGTGTACATGTACAGGATCGCCTGGTACGGGCACAGGGCCTTCTCGCATAGATTGAGTAAGGCCGGAAGGCTGAATCGAAGTGCCGAAAAAGATACTGGGTAGCGGAGGCAGTCTTATATTCTCCAGACAAAAAAACGAGTCTCAATGATCTCATTTAAGGAGGGGAATATTTATGAGAGCGAGCCGTATTGTATTGATTTATTCGGCAATATTTTCCGCAATAATGGCTGCGCAACCTTTAATGGCTCAGACATCCTGTTCAGCCCTGGTATCGGAAAGACTTCCGAATGTGACGATTACGAGTGCCGTTTTTATGGATAATCCGCTCGGTTTTTTGCCTCCCAAAACACCCGGGATGTTCGGAACCCCCTCGGGACTGAAGGTCAGCGCGCCATTTTGTCGGGTGATCGGGTATATCGAACCTGTCAAGGATTCACACATCGGTTTCGAGGTCTGGCTGCCTCCGGCCGATGCCTGGAACGATCGGTTTCTTATGACCGGCAATCCTGCTTTCGAAGGGGCAATCAAATACGCAGGGCTGGCTTCTTCCCTGGAGCGGGGATACGCAACCGCCTCCACGGATACCGGCCACCGGGCCCCCGGTCATAAATGGGCAATGGGACATCCGGAACGGCTGGTTGACTGGACGCATCGAGCTGTGCACGAGACCACGGTGGTTGCGAAGCATCTTATTGAGGCCTTTTACGGCAGGCAGCCTGATTATTCATACTTTGACGGCTGCCATAACGGAGGCCGCCAGGGTCTGGTGGAGGCCCAGCGTTATCCGGAGGATTATGACGGTATCCTGTCCGGGGATCCGGCATTCCATCTTACATACCTGCAGACGGGTTCGGAATATCTCAGCTGGGTGGCCCTGAAAGACGGGGTGGATACGCCCGGTTATATCCCCCCGAGGAAATATCCGGCGCTCAACAGGGCGGTCCTGGATGCGTGTGATGAATTGGATGGGGTAAAAGACGACGCAATCGAGGATCCGACCCGCTGTAATTTCGATCCTGCATCCATTCAATGTCGCGGCGCGGACAAGGATTCATGTCTGGCAGCAGCCCAGGTGAACACGGCACGACGGCTCTATGCGGGTGCAAGATTCGCCGACGGCACGCAGATCTACTCGGGCTTTGAACCGGGAAGCGAACTGCTCTGGGGAGCCATGATTGAAGGGCCGGAGCCGCTGTTTATCAACAATGATTTTTTCAGGTATATAGCCTTCGAAGATCCTGAGTGGGATTGGCGAACTTTTGATCTGGAACCGGATACCCGGCGCGTTGATTCCCGCCTGGGTCCTGTTATAAATTCTATCTCGACCGATCTCAAGGCCTTCATGGAAAACGGCGGGAAGCTCCTGGTCTACCAGGCCTGGAATGAGACGTGGGTCCCTCCTCGCACTATCACCACGTATTACGATGATGTCGTCAGTACCATGGGAGGAGAGGGCAACACAAGGGACTTTTTCCGCCTTTTTATGGTGCCGGATTTCGGCATGTGTCCGGCCATGTTTCCGGGTACCTTCGATGCTATGGGCGCCTTGCAGAAATGGCGGGAAGAGGGGATCGCGCCGGACCATATCCAGACAAACTACAGCAATGCCGGTCAGGTGTATAAAACCCGGCCTGTGTGCGCGTATCCGGAAGTGGCGATTTACAAGGGAGAGGGAGATACCAATAAGGCGGAGAATTACCGCTGCGGTAGACCGACCTGGTGAGAGTGATTTCGGGACGTCTATAAAACCAAATAACTCCATAGATATTGGTTTCTTATGGAGTTATATAAGAGGGGACGTTCATACAGAACGTCCCCTTGATGCAAGATCAGAAATAACCGTATTGGATCTTCACCCAAGCCTCCATAACGGGTGTGTTTCAAGGTGCTGTGATGGATGAATAACCATCAATTACTTCCCGATACCGGATAATCCGTCCGGACAGGGAAGCCCCGAGGGCATGCGGAGGGGTTTCTCATCAACCTTGACCCCGTCTTCAGGCACCCACTTGTCCACTGACGCAGTCTTATAATGGACAAAATCGGTCGACTGCCAGATAGGATTCGTCTCACCACCCACTACCACGAAATTGATACCCTCCGGCCTGGCAAAAGGGGAACCTGTGTTTTGAGCCAGCCACTCGCTCAGTTTGCCCGGATCATTCCATCCTTCGTCTTTCAGTGATTTCGCCGCCAAGGGATCCACCACAAAGGTGCAGGAGCCCATCATCCCGAATGTCTTGATCCTCTGCAGTAAACCTTCCGCTCCGCCCATACCCAGTGTCATGACGTTCCAGCCGCGAAAGACACTGACAGTACTCTCCGAGGCCTTGAATCCTTTACGCACGTGAAACGGCTCCCAGGGACTTCTTTCCTCGTTTTCGGCGCAGCACTGGTTATTATAGCTCAAACCGTTACCGATAGTCGGCACAAAGGTGTCACCCGGACGCGGGTCGCCGAAGTTTATGGTCATAAGCGTCCAGGCCCTGCCGATGACGGAATTGGCATAATTGAACGGGCCGAGCGCGGCGACGCCGCTGTTCATCCCGATTGCTTCGGCGACCGGACCGTTCACTACCACCATACTCCCGTAAGATCCGGTGGAACTGGGAAAGGCGGGGTGCCGAGTGGAAGCTATGGCCAGGATGACCGGCAGGTGTTCAGGCCTGGCGCCGGCCATAACCGCGTTTACCGCCACCTTTTCCACGGTATATTCATTCTTTTCCTCGTATGGGGCGACTGACATCATGCCGACCACCTCCTGGGGATCGTGGTCGGTTCCCATAAGCATTTCAGCAACCCTTTCCTCTGTCGGCAGGACAATGGGTAAACCGTCGGTCCAACCGTTCTCCAGGAACAACCGGTGGAGGTTTGCCTCAAGATCCGGCTCCAGCAGCCGGGGCCTTCTGGCCTTTTGGGTCATTTCAGGATTCTTCTCAGCGTCGGTTAAAGGTTCTGTCAGCGCATCGATTATTTGCGTCATTAGATTAACGCCGGTTACCGGGTCATCCCCCTGAACATATTCATGCAGGGTCTCCCTGGGAACCCACCCAACCGGATAGGGGGGAAAGGTCCAGCGGAGATTCATGCCATGGGAGTGACCGTCCCTTATGACATAATCCGCGAATCTTGCGGTGACGATCGGGGCCGTGGGCACACCGTATTCACCTTCCATGGTGCGGGCAAAATCGGCGATACTCGCCGAACAGCCGTCTCAGCCTCCAACACCGAAGACCACACCATCCGCCTTTTCTTTAAGTTCAGCCCAGAGTTCAGGACTGTCCGAGAACATGCCTTGCTTGTCATGCGACACTATATTGACAGAAGGCATGTTTTCACTGAACCATGTCTGCATTTCTTCAAAAAACTCTTTACTGCCGGCAAAACCGGTATTCACCAGATAAATCGTCTTATTCTCCAGGCTATCCAGCCTGGGGGCCATCCGCAAAGAGGCCAGTTTATCACGGGAAACAGTTGGCTGTGTCTCGGGATCAAAGATTGCCATTATATGCGAGCCAGGTTCACCCCGACTACCGAATATCCCTGATGGCTGCCCTCTGGGATCAAGGACAGTCAGTTTCACCTCATCCACGGCTCCTGGACCCGGTGATTCATCCGGACGTTCACAACCGATAAATGAGGCTAAAATGAACGCGCCGACAATAAGCAGACCCAAATGCCGTCTGGCAATAACAGAATATAGTGAACCCATATCCTCTCCTTTCTCATTAATGTTGTTTTATTATTTATATCATGTACTACATAATCTTACCAAATTATAAGAGAACATTCTATCCTAAAAAGACAAAATTTTGTCTTTTCGGACAAGAAAATATTTGATCTTACACGATGCCTCTCGCAATCAAGAGTTGAGGTTTTCTTGTCTCAAATATATCGTGCAAAATATGTGAGGATATCCGCGATAAAACACGCTTCGGTTTTCACAGGGAAGCCAAGTCTGGGAAGATAGACAAAAACCATGGATTCTTCGGTCAAGCCGAAGAATGACACAATAAATTGCCGAAGGATGACACAATAAATTGCCGAAGAATGACACAATAAATTGCCGAAGAATGACAGGATAAACTGCCGAAGAATGACACAATAAATTGCCGAAGAATGACACAATAAATTGCCGAAGGATGACAGGATAAACTGCCGAAGGATCACAGGATAAATTGCCGAAGAATCACAGGATAAATTGCCGAAGAATGACACAATAAATTGCCGAAGAATGACAGGATAAATTGCCGAAGAATGACAGGATAAACTGCCGAAGAATGACACAATAAATTGCCGAAGGATGACAGGATAAACTGCCGAAGAATGACAGGATAAATTGCCGAAGGATCACAGGATAAACTGCCGAAGGATGACAGAAAGTGTTGGTTTGTCATTCTGCGGTTTAACCGCAGAATCCAGCGTGTTTATTTCAGATACGGCCAACGCTGCCCAAAGAAAAAAATCGATTTTGCACAAATATAATAAAAAATTATACTTTATTGAACGGTTTGACTCAAGAATTGCACTTTTCTCATTCGCATAAAGGTCACATTGCAAACACTTGGATTAATAACAGGGAAACCCGCCCTACCTTCCAAAGCACAGCTCCTTTTTTCAAACACACGCATCAGAGTATTTGATTGAAATGAACATATGGTCTAAGATTATATCTCATTTTTTGAGTTCATAACCTAATTCAACGCAGAAAGAGAGGTTAGCATAAAATGGCCAAATCACGATATGCCAAGTACGTATTAAAGGAACCCAAAGGGCGATTACATGACGGGACGGTGTTTGATGGTTTCTTGGCCAGTCCCGAAAGACTGGGACTTGATTGCCAGATATTATTCTCTGCGATAATAAAGGCGAATCTGGAAGGCGATGAATCCGAGCCCCACAAGCACGATTTTCCTCATGTGATGTGCTTTTTTGGAAGCAACCCCCTAGATCTTTATGATTTTGATGCTGAGATTGAATTTTATCTGGGTGGAGAAAAACAGATAATCGACGCCCCCTCGATAGTTACTGTCCCGGCGGGATTAATGCATTGTCCCTTGATCTTCAAGAGGGTCGGGAAACCGGTTATGTGGATGGAAGTTATGCTTACATCTCATTATGATAGGGAATAACCGTATTGATACAAGGAATTTTGAAATTGTGACGAGGATCCTTGAATCTGGGATCCATGAGCCATTGCTTCGCGTAACACAGGCTTTCTTATCAGTATCATATCCTCAATCTTGCTCAATATTCTAACGCTCTTAAAAGAGGGGAAATTGAGGTTATATCTGAGACGGGTATAGTATTGAAAATAGATCAACATCCTTACGCTGCGGCTAAATAAATTCCTACTTTCACATGTATATTTTCAAGGAAAGACTTTTACGCTTGACAAGCTCAGTTACTAACCTGTATGGATAATCATTATCTATTAATATCTAGTTTCGCTTAAAAGATGAAGAAACCAGATTCCAATTCTGAAAATTTCAAACACCGAATGGATCACATGGTCTCAAAGCTTAAGGGACATGAGTTCCGTTTAACACCACAACGGATGGCAGTTGTGAGAGTATTAGCTGCCAGCGAGGGACATCCCTCCGTAGAGATGGTATATGAGACAGTAAGACGGGAATTCCCGACGACAAGCATTGCGACCATCTACAAGACGATCCATGTCCTCAAACAGATTAACGAGGTTTTGGAAATAGCCTTTCCCGACGGGAGCAACAGGTATGATGGGAGAAGACCCTTTCCCCATCCACACGTCATCTGTTTGAGGTGCAAAAAGATTATCGATCCGGATCTGGTATCATTTAAGGATATAACAAGAGAGGTGGCCGATGAAACCGGATTTGATATACTGAGTCACCGCGTGGATTTTTTCGGTATTTGTGGTGACTGCAAAGTGAAAGAAAAGTCGATTAAAACCCAGAAAGAAGCAAGCATGAGAAAATCAAAATAAGGAGATGTGACCATGAAAAACGCCGATCCTAAATTTACAACAACCGATGCCGGGATCCCTGTACCCAGCGAAGAATTTTCGCTCACCGTGGGACCCGACGGCCCCATCCTTTTACAGGACCACTACCTGATGGAGCAGATGGCCAACTTCAACCGGGAGATGATTCCGGACCGCCAGCCCCATGCAAAGGGTTCGGGTGCCTTGGGCTTTTTCGAGGTAACCCATGACGTTAGCGCCTACACCAAGGCAGCGGTGTTCCAACCGGGCACGAAGACCGAAGTGCTTGCCCGGTTCTCCACGGTGGCCGGCGAGAGCGGCAGTCCGGACACCTGGCGGGACGTGCGGGGGTTTGCGCTCAAGTTCTACACCACCGAGGGCAACTACGACATGGTGGGCAACAACACGCCGGTATTCTTCATCCGTGACCCCATGAAGTTCCAGCACTTCATCCACTCCCAGAAGCGGCGTGCGGACAGCGGCCTGCGCGATAATGATATGCAGTGGGACTTCTGGACGCTGTCTCCTGAATCGGCGCATCAGGTCACCATTCTTATGAGCGATCGCGGGGTCCCCAGAAGCTATCGGCACATGAACGGCTACACGAGCCACACCTATATGTGGGTTAATGCCAGAGGCGAGCGCTTCTGGGTGAAATACCACTTCAAAACCGACCAGGGCATCGAATTTCTCGACCAGGAGGAGGCAGAGCGGATCGCGGGCCTTGACGCCGACTACCACCGCCGCGATCTGTTTGATGCGATCAAGCGGGGTGATTATCCCAGCTGGACACTGAAGGTCCAAATTATGCCCTTTAAAGAGGCCGAGACCTACCGATTCAATCCCTTTGATCTTAGCAAGGTATGGCCCCATGGTGACTACCCGCTGCACGAAGTGGGCCGGCTCACCCTAAACCGAAATCCAACCGATTTTCACAGCGAGATCGAGCAGGCGGCTTTCGAACCGAACAATCTGGTCCCGGGGATCGGTCCCAGCCCGGACAAGATGCTGCTCGCCCGCCTGGTTTCCTACGCCGACGCCCACAGGG
>CAYUYB010000054.1:0-11855 GCA_964449025.1 uncultured Desulfobacteraceae bacterium | reverse complement strand
CTTGGCGCCGTCTTCGGAAAGTCTTTTCACGAGTTCCCCTATTTTATGTCTGGGCCATGGCCATCTTCCTTCTTTATCAAGGCTTTTCTCGTCCACGACAGCGGCTACCACAATGGGAGAAGGCTCTTTTATCCCCCGCCATTCAAACCTGAGATCAAAGATTTGGAATTCGATAAGATCGAGGATAGGTATCCCCGAGATGTAGACAAAAATAACCGGAATTATCATATAAACGGTTATTGATCCGGGATTCAGGGAAAGAAACAGCGATTTAAAGATCTTTTTCATGATGGCGGCTCCGGATTTTTTGGATGATTGGACGCAGTATTCCCAATAATTTTAACCATGGCGTTGCAGATTTGGTATAATAACAAAGTTTGATCAGATTCAAACGCCAAAATTAACATTTAATCATATAAAGGAAAATGGGCGAAAGTCAAGCAATCCGGTTAAAGGCCGTGAATTTGGTTGACAGCCCATAGAGCTGTTGTTAGCCTTGTTTCAGGAAACTGGGAAAATATAACAGGATGATACATATACTGACTATAGCCGGTTCCGATTCATCCGGGGGCGCGGGGATCCAGGTGGATATAAAGACCATAACGTCGCTGGGAGCCCATGCGATGACGGCTATCACCGCTATCACCGCCCAGAATTCTAGGGGGATCTCGGAAACACACCAGGTCCCAGTAGGGATTATATCCTCGCAGATCGAAACGGTTCTTCAGGATGTATTTCCCGGCGCCGTAAAAACCGGCATGGTTTATACCGGGCTATGTATAAAGAAGGTAGCCGAGTCCCTAAAAAGACACAAGCTTGAGAAGGTGGTGGTGGATCCGGTAATGAGGGCGTCCGTTGGGGGTCAATTGCTTCAGGACTCGGGAGTGAGGCTTTTAAAGAGGCTTTTGTTTCCCCTGGCCATGGTAGTTACGCCGAACCTCTACGAGGCGGGTATACTTACCGGTAAGAGTGTCCGTACACCGCAGGAGATGGAGGAGGCTGCCAAGGAGATAAAGGTACTGGGGCCGAATGTTGTTATTACAGGAGGTCACCTGGAGGGAGATTGTGTCGATGTCCTGTATGACGGTAAGCATATGTATTATTTCCGCGGAACCAGGATAGAGACCCTAAATACCCATGGGAGCGGGTGTGTCTTTTCCGCCTCACTTGCCACCTTCATGGCGATGGATCATGATTTGCCGGAAGCGACACGACTGGCCCATGATTTTACTAGAAAAGCCATAAAAGAGGGTTATTTATTAGGTCCCATGGCCGGGGCAGTGCGTCCATGGTTCATAGACAATAAGGATGATTAAAGAGGTAATGGTTTAGAGAAATGACACAGTTGGCAAAAGCTCGGGCTGGTATAAAAACGCCCGAGATGGAAATTGTAGCGAAAAACGAAGGCGTGGAAATCCGGTGGCTTATGGATAAGATCGCGGAGGGCCGGGTTGTTATCCCTATGAACAGGAATCATAGAGTGGCTAAACCTTGCGGAATAGGTGAAGGCCTGCTGATCAAGGTAAATGCCAACATAGGGACTTCTTCGGACACGATATCGATCAAGGAAGAGCTGGCCAAATTACGGGCCGCGATGGGGGCGGGGACGGATACGGTAATGGACCTTTCCACGGGAGGGGATATTAATAAGTGCAGAAGAGAGATTTTGAAGAGATCCAAAGTCCCGGTAGGCACTGTTCCCGTTTACCAGGCAGTGGTGGAGGCAGTAAATGGAAAAGGAGGTTTGATACACCTGACCGCGGACAAGATATTTGAAGTTATTGAAAATCAGGCATCTGAGGGGATCGATTTCATTACCGTGCATTGCGGCCTGACCAGAGCGGCCCTGGAGACACTTAGGAATGAGGGCAGGGTTACCGATATCGTAAGCCGCGGAGGGGCTTTTTTGACCACGTGGATGATCCATCACGACAGGGAAAATCCCCTGTACGACGATTTCGACAGACTTCTTTCCATCGCGGAAAAATATGACGTCACTCTCAGTCTTGGTGACGGATTAAGGCCAGGATGCATCGCGGACGCCACGGACAGGGCTCAGATCCATGAACTAATGACACTGGGACAGCTTGCTGAAAGGGCGCGGGAAAGAAATGTGCAGGTCATGATAGAGGGTCCGGGCCATGTCCCTTTAAATGAGATCAAGTCCAATATCCAGTTGGAGAAGCAGCTTTGTAATAATGCCCCGTTTTATGTCTTGGGTCCCCTGGTCACGGATATCGCTGCTGGTTGGGACCATGTGGCGAGCGCCATAGGGGGGGCCGTAGCCGGGGAGGCTGGTGCTGATTTTTTGTGCTATGTGACCGCTTCCGAACACCTGTGTCTTCCCGGTGTGGAGGAAGTAAGGGAGGGGGTGGTGGTGACAAGAATAGCGGCCCATGCCGCTGATATAGCACGAGGTAACAGATTGGCCCTGCAAAGGGATATGGATATGTCGAGGGCAAGGAAGGCCTTAAACTGGAATGCCCAGATCAGAAATGCCCTTGATCCTGTTAAGGCAAAGAGGATCAGGGGGAAAAATCCTCCGGGTGAAGGGGATGTATGTACTATGTGCGGAAAATTTTGCGCCATTAAGCAGGTGAGAGAGTATTTCAGGCCTACTTCCCGAGGCAAAACTCGCTGAAGATCTTTTCATAAAGCTCCTCGTCAGCGCGCTCGCCCGTTATTTCGGCTAGGGCATCCAACCCGGCCTTTAGGTCGACAGCTATGATCTCCATTGGATGACCTTCCTTTGTATTGAAGGCAGCTGCTTTAAAATACTGAGACGCCTCCATCAGGGCCTTCTTATGCCTTAGGTTAGGGGCCAGAGAGACAGAGGCACTATCCATTTCAGTTCCGGTGACCTTATTGAACACGGCGCTGCGGAGTTCGTTTACGCCTTCCCCGGTTAGGGCGGATATCTTGAAGATGGGACGACCTTTCACCGCGTCCCTCAGCTGCTTTTGATCGAGCCTTGAGGGTAGATCAATCTTATTTTTAATCACCAGGGTTTTCTCTTTCTGTGAATTGGTCAGGATCGTCAGGTCATCTTCATTTAAGGGTCGGCTCTGATCGATTATGAGCAAGGCGAGATCGGCTTCCTCAAGTCTTTGTCGGCTAAGCCGAACCCCTATTTTTTCCACCTCCCCCCTCACTTTTCTGAATCCCGCTGTATCCATCAGTCGGAACGGAAGACCTTCAATATAGATCGTTGATTCTATGATATCCCTGGTGGTGCCGGGTATAGGCGTGACTATGGCCCGTTGTTCATTGAGAAGGCGGTTGAGGAGACTGGATTTTCCGGCGTTTACCCTGCCCGCTATTACGGTAGCTATACCTTCCAGCCAAATCCTTTGGCTGTTATGGGCGGCGATAATCTCTTCAATAGGTTGGATGACTCCCTTTTGCAAAAGAGAGGCCGTCTCTTCTCTGGATATTATTGAAGATTCCTCCTCGGGGAAGTCTATGGCGACCTCTGTATTGGCAAGGACTCTTAACGCGTTATCGCGCAAGTTTGCTATTCTCTGACGCAATTCGCCCCTTATCTGACGGGAGGCCAGGGTGAGGCCTTTATCTGACCGTGAGTTGATCAGATCAACAGTCGCTTCTGCCTGAGTTAGGTCGATCCTGCCGTTTATGAAGGCCCTGAACGTGAACTCTCCTGGCTCGGCAAGCCTTGCGCCCTGGTCAAGGACAATCCGGAGTATCCTGGAAAGCAGCACACGGCCGCTATGGGAATTTATTTCAATCACGTCTTCTCTTGTGTAGGAATAGGGCGCCCTCATAAAGGACAAGAGGACTTCATCCACCATCTCTCCGGTAGAAGGGTCAACAAGCCGCCCCAGGTATAGGCGGTGACTGGCGATATCCTTGATATCTTTTAGAGGTATGAAAATTCTTTTGGCTATTTCCGAGGATAGGGATCCGCTTATACGCACTATACCTATCCCCGCCTGACCGAAAGACGTGGCGATCGCGGTGATGGTATCCTTATTTAAAGGATCGTATGGCATGAGAAGTCACTGATTTTGGATAAATTTTCCTGGCTTTTTACCGATTTGGATTATATGGACCGGGTTGCTTCAGCCTGGCACGGGCTGATGCCGGCTTGTAAGGTATCGCTCAGGGGAGCGGCGCATGAAAAAGAAAAATCAGTTATCGAGAAACACCTCCACGTCTGCCCTGTCCCTAACCTCGGAATAGAATCTGTTAAAGGAATCAGCGATCTTTTGTTTTCCCACGGCCATCTTGATATCATCTTTGGCTTCATCGAATGTGACGGGTCCTATTTTATCGGTCACCTTAATAATATGATAACCGAATTGTGTTTCGACAACATCGCTTATTTCACCCGGCTTCATGGCAAAGGCCGCATCCTCAAAAGGCTTCACCATTTGTCCTTCGGCAAAAAAGCCCAGATCGCCTCCCTGGGCGCTGGATGGACATTCGGAATACTGTTTTGCAAGCGCCGCAAAGTCTTCGCCGCTTTTCGCCCTGTCCAACAGGTCTTCAATCTGTTTTCTGGCCCTTTGTTTCCGTGACTGATCCGCGCCTGAATCAACCGAAATCAGTATATGACTGGCCTTAACTTGCGTTTGTCGTTCTTTGTATTCATCAGGATTGGAATTGTAATAATCCCTAGCGTCCCCATCCGTAACCGCGGGTTTAAATTTCCGGTTGATGAGATGTTGTATGGCAAGCTCTCTCCTGATCTGGTGCCTAAATACTTCCTCATCCTTTCCCAGTTCCGCCAGTCGCTGCTGGAATTCGGCATCAGTGTCGAATTGCGCTTTTTCCCTATCAAGCGACTTATTGATCTCCTCCTCGGTGACCTGCACCCCTTCCTTTTGACATTCCTGATACAGCAACTCGTACCCTATGATTCTCTCAAGCACCTTTTCTTTTATGGTGGCCATTTCAGCATCGCTCATGACACTGCCCGAGGCCTCAATGACCTCCTTTACGGGTATCATCTCTCTGTCAAATTCCTCCTGGCTGATGGGGATGCCGTTTACCAAAGCCATGTTTCCTATCCCCTCAACCTCTTGCGCCCCCGAAACAGGGGAAAAGGCGCATATGGCTACTAAACACATTAGGCTAAATAGGTTAACTGTAAGTCTGCGAGTCATAATTCCTCTCTTTTTCTAGTTCAGTTCAAAATAAGGTCCATCCGGTTAATGATCAGTTTAGTTAATGGTATTTAATCAGCGCTTCCGCCTGCCTGGCGAAGATGCCAGTGCACCGGGGGGTGGCACCTTGTTTAATTAGCATGCCTTTAATTTTTCGCCCCGTAAAAGAGAACCCTATGGTCAATTAACGCATTTTTGAGAAGATATCATCTTTCTCCAGAGGGTGTCAACAAACAAGTCGGGACCCCATAATCTGATAGGAATCAGGCCATATCGATAACCAGTTGATTCCTTTGACGCCCTGTGTCCTGAACCTAATGCCAATAATTTGGAGCAACCTCAAAGGGTGATGGATTTAGGTAATGTATATTTGGGATATCAGGGTTTCCGGGATAGCCTCCGGACGGAATGGTAGGACAGCGCATAAAAAATTATTATGACGGCCAGGGACAGGAGGACCCATATATAGTTCTGCGATAGGATACCCTTTCCGTTGCCGACGAGCTCAGTATAGGTCATATCCCTGGAAAGATTTCCCAGATAGTACCCTATCCAGACGAGTATAAGGGACCATATCCCTGCGCCCAGGGATGTGAACAGGCTAAATCTGATAAGGGGCATACGCGAGAACCCGGCCGGCAAGGAAATCAGCTGCCTGATCCCGGGGAGAAGACGGCAGGTGAAGGTGGTTATTTCTCCATGCTCAAGGAATATCCTCTCCACCCTTGAAAGCAGTTTAGGCCTGATGAAGAGATATTTTCCGTAACGATATAAAAAAGGCCTGCCCAACCATAACGCAAGATAGTAGTTTATAAAAGCGCCGGTCAGGGAACCGGCAAGGCCGCTTAACAGGGCGACAGTCATGTCAATAAGGGGTATCCCGAAAGACAGTTCACCGCGGTAGGCCAGAAAACCTGCGGGGATCATTATGACCTCGCTGGGAAAAGGGATGAAAGAGCTTTCTATGGTCATCAAGGCAAAGATCAGGACATATCCCCAGATACACGCGTTGGCCGCCGCCAGCTCTATGTATTCAATAATGAGATCGGTCATAGGACTTAAGTCTTATTCCATTTGATGTTCCTTTCGCAGAAGGTCAAATATGGTCTTCACCGGGTTGAAGGTAATAAGGGGGACCTCAATAAAGACACTGTTCCAATAGGCCATGCTGCCGTTCCAAAGTCCAGGGAGTTCAAGGGCCTTGAGGTCCTTCCCGTCCGTGGACTTGATCGTAATAATCCCCGCCTCATGATCCACATAATCCTTTAGGTCGAAGGGCGCGCCTGAATAGTCCCTTATCCCGCAAGCCAGATCTACCGGGTTGAAATGTGTGGAAGATCGAAAGATAGCCTCCTGTTCCTTTGAGCTCATATCTATCTGTGCGCTTTCCACTATCTGAATGGATGCTGTCCCATCAGCGTGTCTCACCCAGAAAGGGCCCCCACCGGGTTCAGAAACATTCTTCACCATGCCGCATACCCTGAGAGGCCTGCTCAACCTGGATGATAGATATCTTACCCTTTCTTGGCTAGTTGCTTCCTTTATCCCGGCCGGCGGGACAAAGGAAAGTGTGGATTCCATAAAGTCAAAGACCTTCCATATAAAGTCGTCATTCGCTTCATGGTTCAAAAGTGTCTTCAGATACGTGAAGATCCTTTCCTGTAAATCGATCAGGAGACCTCCCAAGGCCTTCTTGTATTTATAGGTAGTTTGTTTAAACCTGTCGTGTACCACGTTGTCGATATTTTTTATAAAAACAATATCTCCTTTGAGGGCGCTGAGGTTTTCCAGGAGAGCCCCGTGTCCTCCTGGCCTGAACAGGAGTCTCCCTTCTCGGTCGCGCATGGGATTATTGTCCATGTCCACGGCGATGGTATCCGTGGAACTATTTTGATTAGAGATGCCTATTTCGTATTTCAGCCCTGATATCTCGTATTTTCCCCTTATATCACCGATGTGTTTTACCACATCATCTCGGTGCTCAGGGGAGACCGTAAAATGGATTCTGGAGACCCCTTCATGGTCTTTCACATAACCCCCGCTTTCCACAATGTGTTCTTCGATGGGGGTTCTGGAGTGGCCAGCATACCGGTGGAAGGGGATTAGCGCCTTTGGAAGATAGGCGAGGTTAAGTCCTCCCTCCGGGTATAGGATGTGATCGAGGATGGTCCTGTAATCCTTTTCTGACAGGGCTTTCTTGATATCGAGGCCCCTTTTAGACATGACTGATGCAAGTTTGTCATAAAAAGGGAATCTCTCGATTTCCTCAAAAAACATCAGAAATCTTTCATAGTCGGGATCCATTTTGGCAGGTCTGCTCAGGTCATCGCCCTTCTTGTTCAACAAAAGTTTAAACATACGACTTGCCGCGCCGGAGGC
The DNA here is from genome assembly GCA_964449025.1 of uncultured Desulfobacteraceae bacterium. GTDB lineage: Bacteria > Desulfobacterota > DSM-4660 > Desulfatiglandales > HGW-15 > CAYUYB01. Next base: position 4,350 of record CAYUYB010000054.1, on the reverse strand, counting down.
AGGGACAAATTTCTCGGCACTTCCCGAAGAACGTGCCTTTTCATAGATCCTGGCCAGCCTTTCTATCTGTTGGTCATCCAGGACTGTGATACCGTCTCCCGCGGTACATGGCTTGAGCAGCCTTAAAAAGGGGTACCCGCTTTTGAATGTCTCAATCTGCTCCAAGGCCTGCTGAGGTGTTATCCCTCTGGATCGTATATCATCCAGGTCATCTTTATTGAATGTTGTCATTGTCGCTTTCCTGTAAAGATATTAGGCGTAGGTTATTGTAAAGCCGGATTTATGTCAAGGAGGCGGTTTTGTTCGATGATCACGCGCCTTGCACAGGGTAATTTCCGGGAAATTAGGTTTAATTGTCTATTTTTAAATGTTATGGATTATGGCGGCTGGCAGAAAAGCTCTTGTCTAATATCATACAATATTTAATAATACGTTAAGAGAGGGTTAGGGCATCAGGCCTAAGGGTTAAGGGACATACCGCTGATATCATTACCGGGCATAGAGATAAAATAATGAATGATCATGATCCGTTTTTTGAGGAAAAAAGACCCCATATATACACCGTAAGCGCACTTACAGATAAGATAAGGGCGCTCCTTGAGGAACATTTTGAATCGATCTGGGTTGAGGCCGAGATATCCAATTTCAGGTCCCCCGTGTCAGGGCACTATTACATGGCCCTCAAGGATGAGATCGCTCAGATCAGGGCGATCATGTTCCGTCCTCAGGCCCGCTATCTCATGTTTACCCCTGAAGATGGAATGAAGATAATTGTCAGGGGAAGGATAGGAGTATATCAGCCAAGGGGCGAGTATCAGATTATCCTGGATTATATGGAGCCTCTGGGAGTAGGGGCGATGGCTCTGGCCTTCGAGCAGCTAAAAAAGAAACTGTCCGATCAAGGCGTTTTTGACCAGCAGATAAAAAAACCTATGCCTTTTCTTCCTCAGAGGATTGCCGTAATCACGTCGCCCACGGGTGCGGCCATCCGCGATTTCTTAAAGATCATTCAACGCAGATTCGCCAATATCGATGTTACCATCATACCGGTCAGGGTGCAGGGGGAAGGGGCTGCTTCGGAGATGGTAGAAGCAATCCAGGTGGCTAACAGGAAGCTTGATCCGGATGTTATTGTGCTGACGAGGGGAGGCGGTTCCATGGAGGATTTGTGGCCATTTAACCAGGAGGAACTGGCCTTGGCAATCAGGGCATCGCGAGTGCCTGTGGTATCCGCGGTGGGACATGAGGTGGATATCAGTATTTCAGATCTCGCCGCTGATTTGAGTGCTCCGACACCATCGGCCGCGGCAGAGCTTCTGGTGGCCGAAAAACGCTTTATTGTGAAGAAGCTGGATGCCGTCAGGGAAGGTCTCCTGTCGTCGCTTAACGTGTATCTATACAAGGTTAAACAGTTTCTTGCTGCGCTCAAGAAAAGACTTCGAGACCCAAGAAAGGATATAGCCGATTCCTGGATGCGTGTCGATGATTTGTACAATCGTCTTATCAGAACCATGAAAGTGGGCCTGTCGGGACATAAAACCGCATTACGCGGGGAAGGCCGGTCATTGCTGAGCAATTCTCCCTGGAAAAAAATCCCCCTCCTTAACCAGACCTTGACATTCAAGCTGTATATGCTCAACCATATGATTCACAAGCGGATAAAGGAGAAATATATGAGACTTGATCTTGTGAAGGGGAAGATAGAGGACCTAGGCCCATATTCAGTGCTTAAGAGGGGATACAGCATTACCAGGAAGCCGCAGGATAAGAGAGCTCTGAGGTCAGTATCACAGGTCGATGCCGGAGACAGGGTTAATGTCCTGCTTGCCGAGGGAGAGATGGACTGTATTGTTAAAGATATCCTGGGAGGTCCGCTAGACTGATGGCTAAGAGATATACTATTATTTTCAGTCCCCTGATCCTGATTGTCTTGTGCCTATTTTTACATGATTATGGTGAAGCCCTGTCCGAATCCGAAGTATATATCTCATCGCGTATTATACCTCAGGGAGATATTAGCCTTATCAAGATCAGGGCAAAAGATGGGGAAAACGTCCGGGTAACATGGCTTGAAAAGGATGTCTCCTTGATTAGGGATTCAGGAGATACTGTTTGGCAGGGATTTCTAGCGGCTGATCTGCAGGAAGAGCCGGGGTATTATAAGGTAATTGTGAACACATCGCCCTCGGCGGATGAAAGGGTATTTGAGATTGAGATTGTTGACAAGGACTACGGAGTGCGTAACCTGATCCTCCCCAAAGAGATGGTGGACCTGGACGAGGAGACCCTCAAGAGGGTACAAAAAGAGTACGCGGTTATCAATTCTATTTGGGAAGCACCTGTTTCCGATCCCTGCTGGAGCGGTTTTTTTATACAACCTGTGGACGGCGAGGTAGTGGGCCCGTTCGGGCGCAGGAGCATAATCAATGATCAACCCAGATCACCCCACAGTGGGGTGGATTTGAGGGGAGCGGAAGGCACTCCCGTAAAGGCGGCTAATGAAGGAAAGGTAGTGCTGACATCCCATCATTTCTTTTCAGGAAATTCAGTATATGTGGATCATGGTGGAGGCGTCATAAGCATGTACTTTCATCTTAAAGAGATAAAGGTTAAACAGGATGATGTGGTTCGGAAAGGCCAGATTATAGGTCTTGTTGGGTCCACCGGACGCTCCACCGGCCCCCATCTTCACTGGGGTGTGAGGATTAACGGAGCCAGGGTAAATCCCTTGAGCTTGTGTGAAAAGAGCATGGAATTGGAGGAATAATGGCCCAAAAAAGATTTGAGGAGGCAATGGAGAGGCTGGAGGGGATTGTCCGCGACCTGGAGGAGGGAGATCTTCCCTTGGAGGAATCGCTTAAGGCCTTTGAGGAAGGGATGGATCTGATTAAATTCTGCTCCCAAAAACTTGAGGAAGTGGAGAAGAAAGTCACCACGCTGGTTAAGACAAGTGAGGGCGAGTACAGGCACGAGCCCTTTGAGGTAGATGAAAAAGACAAGGACTGATCATGGACCTCAAGAGCTATCTGATTCAAAAAAAGCAGTTGATCGACGAGGCGCTTAAGGACCTTATGCCGGTGCCTGAGGGGACGACTGGGGAATTGATCAGGGCTATGGAGTACAGCCTCTTTGCCGGGGGCAAGCGGCTTAGGCCTATATTGTGCATGGCCGGCGCCGAGGCGGTAGGGGGGGAAGGAACAGATACATTGCCCTTTGCGTGTGCCCTGGAGATGATACACACCTATTCCCTGATCCATGATGACCTCCCGGCCATGGATGATGATGATATGAGGAGGGGTAAACCTGCCTGTCACAGGGTTTTCGGAGAAGGCCTGGCGGTCCTCGCTGGGGATGGTCTTTTGACCGAGGCCTTTAATATAATGGGCGGCGCGGATCTTCCCAGGAAGATAGGCATACAGAGTTTTCAGGATATTCTGACCCTGATCGCGTCGGCGGCAGGGCACCGGGGCATGGTGGGAGGCCAGGCAGTGGATATAATGATGGAAGGCAAAGGTGTGGATGCTATTATGATAGATTTTATCCACAGGCATAAGACAGGGGCATTGATATCCGCGTCTGTCACTTCCGGGGCCATCATCGGAGGGGGATCAATGCAGGATGTTGAGGCAGTCACCTTGTACGGTAACAACCTGGGTCTTGCCTTTCAGATATCCGATGATATCTTGGACATAGAGGGAGACAGCTCAGAGATGGGGAAAAAAGCCGGTGGTGACGTCCAAAGAAGGAAAAACACATATCCTTCTGTTCACGGTATAAAGACTACAAAGAAGATTCTAATTGACCTGGTAGAGGCGGCCGTGGGGGCATTGAACAGGTTCGGCGTCAGCGCGGATCCATTAAGAGAGATCGCCGCATATGTTATGGAGAGAAAAAGGTAATGGGAAATAAAGATTATAATGGCCTGCTGGACAGGATAAACAGCCCGGCGGACCTTAAGAAGCTATCTATCAATCAACTTGAAGGGTTAGGGACTGAGATCAGGCAAAGGATAATCGAAACCGTTTCCAAGAACGGCGGGCATCTTGCCCCCAGCCTAGGTGCGGTGGAGCTTGCCATAGCTATACACTATGTGTTCGACACACCCAGAGATAAGGTCATATGGGATGTGGGACATCAGGCATACGCCCACAAGCTGCTTACCAGCCGAAGAGACCGTTTTTATACACTGCGCACCTATGGAGGGATAAGCGGGTTCCCGAAGAGATCCGAAAGCCCTTACGACACCTTTGACACGGGACATAGCAGCACTTCCATATCCGCGGGATTGGGTATAAGCACGGCAAAGGCTATTAAGGGAGAGAAGGCAAAGGTAATATCGGTTATAGGTGA
>CAYUYB010000053.1:0-11883 GCA_964449025.1 uncultured Desulfobacteraceae bacterium | reverse complement strand
GAAGATGATGTCATCCAGGAAAATAATAGATCCAAAAACGATGAGGCCCAACAAAACCTGTTTAAATATGAGGAGAAGCAAGAGTTGATATCTACACGGCACCCCTACATGGCAATTGTGGAATAGGGGACGTCCCCCCTTATTCTTTTGCATCTTTTTCTGTGCGGACCTGCACTTTTTTTGTGCAAATATTTATTTTACCCTTAGAGCGTTTCACCGGCAATCCATGAATCTCCGACTTGAACCCCCAAACGGACGGCCTTCCCAGCCCTTATTATCAATTTTATTATCTGATAAAGATCCTTTGGCATGAATATTGTAAATGAATTTCTCGCGGCGTTATGAATTTCAACGCTTCATTGATGCCCGTCATTCCCCGACTTGATCGGGGAATCCAGATTTATTGGGACCGGCACCTGGTTGAATAGAAATATGCGATAAAATTTATAGGATAGACCGCTGGGCGCCGTCTTTAGAATATAATTATTGTAACGACAGATACCTTTATCAGAATTCCCTTTGTGCTCTTTGCCCTTCGACTTTGCTAAGGGCCATGAGCCTGTCGAATGGCGACTTTGCGGTGAAATCGTTTTGATCAGGAATGAAAAAATATCATCAGAAAAACTCTATTCTGAGATAGATCTGGATAAGGCATATATCGATGGACTGGAATGCGCGGTTGTTGTCATGGAAAAGGCTATCAACCTAAGTTACAGTGGTCAGAGAATGATGCTCGAATCCTTAAAGAAGGTCGTATATGAACATAAGATGAAAGCCGTTATAGACAGGGTGTAATTCAAAGGAGATCAATCTCAGATTTAAATATCTTTTCTATACATGAAAATATGTAGGTAATTGGATAGTGGTAAGTAACCTCAACTTAAAATAGTAGGATTCATAGGCATCTTATGGGTCCAAATCAAGAAAATGAAAAATATAATGCCGTGCGCTTTTCACCTATTATTGGAAAGCCTCTGTTTTATGCTGTCTGGAACTGTAATGAGGATAGTTCTTCCTTGGTCGCCCTCTGTGAGATAGTAAGAAACTCTACTCCGATAACCCTGTTATCTTTGTCATAGTCCAGTATCACACCAGGCCGGATTTCCTCGGACTCCACTATCCGGCTCTCATCAAGCCGAAAGTAGAGAGCATCGCTGTTCTTGTCAATCTTGATTCTCATGTTTCCTCCTCAGACGCCGGTCGAAGAATGCCGTAATTCGTTTCTCCGGCATTACCGTTTTATTAACAATCACTCTAAGCCACCGGTTTTCAAACTCAGGTATCTGCTTGATATAATGCCGTGTACCATCATGGTGCTCTTCTATTTTATCCGGCTCATGCACGGTTCGATCCGCCCATTCAGGCTCGATTCCGCGCTCATTTAACATGTCTTCAAAATGAACCGTATCTTCCATATAAAAAATATACCATATCTCATCTTGAGTGTCACTTTATCTTATGCGTATAATAAAAAAACGCATTTTATGAATCGAGAAAATTAAAAATTTAAGTGTATCTCCTCCTTTTTCCCTCTCTCAACAATAATTGTCAAACCACCCAATATTAAACGGCTTATATCAAAAAGATTTGATGTGACACAACTTCCCCGCCTTCTTGCAGTAAAATAACAGGATAACCAGTGAAAACCCTTGACCAATATAAAAAAGGGATTTATTCTTTTTTTATTTTCAAAATAATAGCTTAACCCGTTTTTATGAGCTGCCTATCATTAACCTGAAAAAATTATGAGGTGAAGATGGCTGGTTGATATAAGACCCTGTTTCTCAGATCGAGAGCAGGGTTTTTATTCTTGGCCGAACCGGAATGAGAATTGTAAAGAGGCCGGGGCTTCAGCTTTTAGCCTGAACAGCCTGTTCTATCGTTTGTTTAGTCATGTATCCTGTGGATGTTTAGACTATTTTTGAATCTTTTGATAACAAAAAAATGGGACCAATCAAGGCCGTAGAAAACATTATCCCTAAATTAAATTCTCCTGAAAAGATTTACGAACTTTTTAAGGAAATAGGCTACAGTCAGGTCCTTGATCCCTCATATAGACGAAAAATAGATGAATTCGATTTTGCTAAGGACGAGAGAGAAAAGATTAAAAACATCTACACGGTTTTCAATCTTGAAGGCAAACTCCAGATATTTCTCTTTGAAACTAGTACATTATCCAATCCCTTAATCAAGTATTTGACCAAGAGGCTTACGGACAGGTACTTAAAATTTCTTCTGATACTGACCTCGGATTACAGGGAATATTCCTTTGTTTTTCCTGAATTCGAACGTATCGAAGAGGGCAAACACAGGCTCAAGCTTACAAGGCTGAATCTTGACCGTGATAATTCCTATCATACGGATCTGCTCACTATAACAAATATAGCCCTTTCAGGAGACGAAAAAACATGGAGGGATATCTGGAATAAATGGAAGGAAGCCTTCAGGGTAGAAAAGGTTACAAAAAGATTTTTTGAAGATTATAAAGACTCCTTCTTTGAGCTCCGAAGTGCCTTTGAAGATCAGGGAATACCGATAAAAAAGGCACATGAACTCTCTCAGCAGTTTCTGAACAGACTTATGTTCCTTTATTTTATCGCCAAGAAAAGATGGCTGAATGATGACCCCAGGTTCATCAGATGGTATTGGGAAAGATACAGGGAGGAAAAGAGAAAGGGGAAGGTTCAGGACAACACCTTTTATGAAGACTGGCTGCGAATCCTTTTCCTTGAAGCCTTTAATAATAGATATTCCCATCCTTCCTGTCATCCAGAGGATATCAAACATGCCCTTGTCTTAGCCCCTTATCTGAACGGCGGCCTTTTTTCAAGAAACGACCTGGATAACCTGGTTTTTTATATTAGCGACGGCCTTTTTGAAAAGGTATTCAACTTTTTTGAGAAATATAACTTTACCATCCGGGAAGACCTACCCCTGGATGTTGAGGTTGCCGTTGATCCCCAGATGATAGGCTATGTATATGAATCCCTTTCAAATGTAGCGGAAGAGATCTATGAGAGACAGGACCTCGGCATCTTTTACACCCCCACTGTGGAGGTTGATTTCATGTGCCGCAGGTCTCTTGTAGAATATGTTGCAAACCAGATGCCCGACCTTCAAAAGGAATGGATCTACAGTCTCCTTTTTGATGAGGATAAAAAAGATGTAGAGGAATTTTATTCAAAGAAGAGCCTCTGGTACAGGCTGGAAGAGGCGCTTGATAATCTGGCTGTTATTGATCCGGCCTGCGGAAGCGGCGCCTTCCTTGTGGGTATGCTTCACGTCTTAGCGGAGTTATACAGGCTTGCCTACACACATATCAACAGGGAGATGACCGAGTTTGAATTAAAGAAAAAGATCATAGGCAATTCCCTCTATGGCGTTGACGTAATGCCATGGGCGGTCCATTCCGCTGAGTTGAGATTATGGCTTCAACTCATTATTGAGGAAGACATCCCTGCTGCGGACAGGAAACTTTTTCCGCTTTTGCCTAATCTCAATCTGCGTTTAAGGATTGGGGACTCCCTTGTGCAGGAGGTGGGCGGAATAAGCCTTCACATACGTGATAGCATCCTGTCTTCACAACTTAAACGGAAATTAAACAACCTGAAAATAGAGAAGGAAAAATATTACAACAATGATCCCACAGCAAAATTCAAGAGCGACTCGGCCCTTCTTCATGAGGAGCACAGGATCTTTTCCGAGATAATAGATGAAAAGATATCAGCCCTGATAAAAGAGAGGGATGAGGTCTTTAAAGGCCAGGATAACTGGCTCAATAAGAAACAGGATGTTGAAGGCAAATTAAAACAAAAAAAAGATGCAATAAACGATAAAATAGAAACGCTTATTCAGATAAAGAACCGCTTCCAGGCGCCGGGTCAAAAACCATTTGTATGGGACATAGATTTTGCAGAGATATTCGGGGACAAGGGCGGCTTTGATATAGTCATTGGCAATCCGCCTTATGTGAGACAGGAAAAGATCGCCCCTCCCAATAGACTCAAGGGAGAAGTGACCCTTGAGGAAAAGAGGGAATATAAGGACAAGCTTCTTAAATCCATCCAGGTACATTACCCCTTCATAAAAAAGCTTGATAAGAAGAGCGACTATTATATCTATTTCTATTTTCACGGCCTCTCCCTCCTGAACGATAAAGGCACATTCTGCTTCATTACGTCAAATTCATGGCTGGATGTGGGGTATGGGAGAGGCCTTCAGGAGTTCCTCCTTAAATACTGCCATATAAAGGCGATCTATGACAACGAGGCAAAGAGGAGTTTCGAGCACGCAGATGTGAATACAATCATGGCCCTCTTCAGCCCGCTTGATGCAAGTCAGCCGAATATATTATGGCCGGGGATTAAAAATACCGCCCGCTTTGTCATGTTTAAAAAACCCTTTGAAGAGGCGGTCAATACAAAGAATCTCCTGGCCATTGAGAAAGCGGAAACCATACAAAGGAAAGACGCCTACAGGGTATATCCTATAAAACAGGAGGCCCTTCTTGAAGACGGATGGGAAGAGCCGGAGGCAAGTCAGGAGTCAGAAGACAGAGTCTGGAAGACAGAGGTCAGAGGTCAGAAGTCAGAAGATAGAAGTCAGAAGACAGATGTCAGAAGAGGGAAATTAGCACTAAAAGGAACTTTACTCCGTCATTCCGCACTTGATGCGGAATCCAGATTTGCTTTTTCCGGCAGATACGAGGGCAATAAATGGGGCGGCAAGTACCTCCGCGCGCCGGATATATTTTTCACGATCCTTGAGAAGGGAAAGGGAAAGCTGGTAAGACTCGGGGATATTGCTGAAGTCAGGTTTGGGATAAAGACAGGCTGCAATGAATTTTTTTATCTTCCAAACAAACACTTTGATATCAAGAAAGAGGGCTGTTACTATGCACTTATCCCAAAGAGTGAAAAATACCCAGAACATATCAAAATTGAAAAAGAATATCTTACACCTGTTATTATTTCTCCTCGTGATGTAGACAGGATTGCCTTTGGCGTTAACGACATAGGAAACTTTGTTTTTTTCTGCAATGCCGAGGCAAAAAAGAAAAGTGCTGGCGTCCAGCAATATATTAAATTCGGAGAGAAACTGAAATTACATTTGGGATCTACACTTAGAGCCAGAAATCCCTGGTGGCAAATAAAGGAACATAGAAATAGTAAACTAATCTGGGCAATGATGCACGCCAGACGGCATAATGTCCATTTCAATACTGATGGTTGTGAAGTAGATCATAATTTTTTTGAGATAATTCCCGGAGAGATAGACTTAAGTGAAAATCTTGCCGGACAAGCCACTTCAACTTTATTAATTTTCATTAAAGAACTTTTTGGCCGGGCCTATGGCGGTGGCTCTGGTCCAATAAAGAATGAGGGTGTCGATATAGTGCAGTATCTTTTTATAAATCCTAAAACTTTCCAGCGCGATAAACAATATGAGTTTGTAAAGTTGTTTGAAAATATTTCTACACGTGAGATTAAAGATGTTTATGAAGAATTTGGTATCAACTTGGCCCGCCCAATCCGTGAACAGATGCCTAATCCGTTGCCCGACCGCAAGGCACTTGATGATATCATCTTTGATGTTATTGGCCTGACGGAAGACGAGCGGAACGAGGTCTATTGGTCTGTATGCGAACTGGTCAGGAACCGGCTTGAAAAAGCAAGGAGTGTGTAAAGCCGAAAAGTATGGAAGATTACTTAAATATTTCACGTCGAATATTTGACGGAACCAGATACAAGGCTTCTGATGAGCAAATAAAAAGGCTTGCTGATCATATGGGTCTTCTGGAAAAAAGAGGGCTTAGCAAGCTCAATAAGAGACTTATCGATAGCACAAGAGGCATTTGGGCTGCGATTGCGGAGCATAATTTTGCCGTTATATTAGTCTCCCAACATTCCTCTACTATCCCGATAAACTATGAGCCTGATGACCTACGACGTCCAATAGATTTCAAGGTTGAAATAGAAGACATTACTTATTGGATTCAGATGAAAGACTTGGCCAAGCTGGAGAGGGAGAACAGGCAAGAAAAGATAATAGAGAAGATAAAAACGGCAGCCAAAGAGATTAAGATCGGGAAATTTTTTAGTTGCCTGTTGTCGGATGATTTTAAAGAAAGTTGCTTGCCGGAGCTTATGAATTTCCTGAAAGAAAAAGCGGCGTCAGCCGTTGATGAAGAAAGCTTATTATTTACAAGCAAGAACCATCAAAAAGCAGAAACAAAATTTTGGTCATTCACAGAGATAGTGTTATCCGAATTGACTCTCGGTTATGCCGGTGATTCCGATGTATTGGAAATAACCGGATTGGCCAGACACCAGATAAAAGGAAGTCTTATTAATGCGGCAAAAGCGTTTAATTGGGAGGTCGATCAGAGGAATATCAATCTCATAGCTATGGAAGCTGACAATAAAGAAGATATAGATATTTGCGATGCAATTTTTGGAACAGAGTATGAATTGTTTATTGGGGATAAACATTCCTGGTGTAGAAAAGATGATGGATTATTCAAAGATTCTGATTTCTCAACGAAGGTTGCCGGTGTTGTCGCCCTAAAGAGAAAACGGGAACGGGTTGAGCAGATAGTCTCTCTTTTGCCTGAAGAAGTAATAAGTCGGCTTTCGCCAATGGAAAGAGAGATATCTTCTGGTATGAAGCCAGAGAAAATCAAGGAAGCACTTGAATGGAGGAATCCAGGGCCTATTGCTGACTATTCGCTGATTTTATATATGAACGACAAGTTTAAGCATCTTGTCGAAAATATAAATGGACTTCTAAGTTTTGACAAAATAGCCTATTACGACATGAGACCACCCATGGGTAAGGGAAATTTTGAAGATTGAAATAAATAATGTCTTCGAGACTGACAGTGCGAATAAGATATGCGAGCGGAATGACGTTTACTGGTCTGTCTGTGAACTGGAAAGGAACCGGCTTGAAAAGGCAAGGAGTGTGTGACGATGAAACCGATCAGATTATCAGGGCATGCACAGGATCAACTCCTTTTTAGAGGAACAACAGAAGAGGAGATAAAAGAGGCAATAGAGACTTCGGAATGGAAAACCGCTGAATTGGAAAGATTTGAGTGCAGGAAAGATTTTATTTTTGAAAGTGAATGGAATAAAAGGTATTATAAGACCAAACAGGTAAGGCCGATCTTTTTGGAAGAGGCCTCGGAAATTATTGTGATAACGGTTTATACCTATTTTTTCTAAGGAGGTGTGATTTTATGCGAATAACCTATGATTCCGAAGTGGATGCCCTGTATATCCGTTTCATAGAGACTACCGTCACCAGCCAGCATCTTGCCGAGGGTGTTGCTGTCGATTACGATGATGACGGGCGGATTGCAGGAATCGAGATACTCGACGCTGTAAGGAGATTCGGCACTAAAGACGTGTTCAGGAAGGTAACACTGGAAGACCTGGCATTGCATGCTTAAGGACTTTTTATGAAAATGACATGATACCCAAAAAAATCATAGACAATAGCGACCTGAAGCTATCCGAATTCCTCAACAGCGTCCTCGAGGAAATTCCCCATACAAATTTTGACATTGCAACGGCATTCTTCAATATCCAGGCATATGCCTTTATAAAGGACAATGTGCAGGGTGTTAAAAGGTTCCGTCTGCTTTTAGGCAAGGCGCCTGAGATAAAAAATGAAGGCAACCTCGGAGATGTCCTGCTAAGGATTATCCGGGAAGAGGTTGAGGGCTTCGACCTGTCAGTGGAAAAGGACAGCCTTGTTAAAGAATTCATAGAATTTCTTAAAAAAGATAACGTTGAGGCCAGGCTTTACGACAAGGAATTTCTTCATGGAAAGACATATATCTTTGACAAGCTCGTTATAGTAGGCTCTTCAAATTTTACCCCTTCCGGCCTGACGCATAACACGGAACTCAACTCTGTCTCCCTGGAATCCGAGGCCCTGTACGTGAGGGCAAACTGGTTTGATAAATTCTGGAATCAGGCTATGGATTTTAAGACAAGTCTTATTGATCTTCTTGAATCCTCCAGATTTGGAGGAAAAGAATATACGCCCTATGAAGTCTATATAAAATCGCTTTTCGAACTCCAGAGAGACGATATCGTGATTGAGAGGGAAGAGGATAAAGAGGAATCCCGTCCTTCCTCAAGGGTGAATCTTGCCGAATTTCAGGAAGACGCCGTAAGAAGGGTGTTCAGCCGCCTCAGAAAATATAAGTCCTGCATGATAGCGGATTCAGTCGGTCTAGGCAAGACCTGGATCGCAAAAAGGATAATCGAGGAATTCGGTTTTTATAAAAGGAAAAGATTTCTTATCATCTGCCCTGCTCAACTCAGGGAGATGTGGAAGGCCGCAGTCAAAGACCTTATCCTTGCCGAGAGTATACTGTCACAGGAAGACCTTGCATCGCAGGATTTTTTGGACAAGGCAGGACATGCTGTTGGAGGAAACCCGGAAGAGATATCCTTAATAGTCGTTGATGAGAGCCATAATTTCAGGAATCCCCTCTCTAACCGGTGGGAGCATTTGTTTACGCTTGTAATGGATCATATAACAAAAAAAGGGAAACGCCCCTATATCGTATTTCTCACCGCGACACCCATTAATAACACAATATGGGACCTTTACTGGCAGACAATGCTCCTGACGCTTATGGACCAGAGGGCTTTTCTTAAAGAGGGTATCTCCGATCTATTAAAATATTTTAAAGAGATAGACAGGGAAGGAGATCCTATTCTGCTTAATGACCTTATGAATGAGATCTCAATAAGGAGGACAAGGGATTATATAAAATTATATTACCCTGACGCAGAGATAGACGGGAATAAGATCAGATTTCCGGAAAGGGCGCTTGAAAACATAACCTATCACCTCGATGACGCCTACCAGGGACTCTACAGCAATATCTCCCGGATTATAACCGAACAATTGACAATGGCCTACTACCGGATTCTCGAATATAAAAAGGTCGAAAGGCTGACCAAGGCGGAAGAGATGGCCCTGGGCCGAATGATAGCCTTAGAGGGTATATTCAGGACCATCCTTTTGAAAAGGCTTGAAAGCAGTGTGGCTTCGTTTAGAAAAAGCATAACAAATCATGTGGTTTTTCTTAAGAGTTTCAAGAAAAATCTGGAATCAGGCAAGCTTCTCACTAAAAAGACATTTTTTAAATACGTGTCCAACCTGGGTGAGGAGACGGAAGAAGAATTAACAAGCGAGCTGGAAGATATAGATATTGAAGATTTTAGAAAAGACGAACTTCTCAAGGACATAGACAAGGACATTGAGCTTTTCACCATGATAGGCATCAAGGTAAGCGCAATTAATCCAGATGTCGATGCCAAACTTAATGAGTTGAAGACAAGGCTGGTGGAATTGGGGCATAAAGGACAGGTCGTTGTTTTCACCTATTATGCCGATACCCTGGACTATATTTACAAAAACATCTCCGAGGATATGCGATTTTCAGGATTAAAGATTGCCATGATATCCGGGAGGGTAAGCTCAACAAACCAACGAACCGCAATCATCAATAGATTTATGGATGGAGAAATAGATATCTTAATGAGCACAGATGTCCTGTCGGAAGGTATGAATCTCCAAAAGGCCAGGTATCTTATTAATTATGATCTCCACTGGAATCCTACCAGGATGATTCAAAGGGCAGGCAGAATTGATAGGATAGGGTCTCCATTTAATAAAATTTATGTCTATAACTTTTTCCCTGAGGAAGAACTTGAAGACCTCTTGCGTCTTGTATCAATACTTCAAGGCAAAATCCGGGACATTGACAGTTCAATCGGGCTTGATACTACTATATTGGGAGAAGAAGTAAATCCAAAGGTCTTCGGAATTATCAGGAGAATAAGGGAGAAAGACGAAGACATTTTTAATGAGTTGGAAAACGAGGTTTTCGGAGGCGGCGAAAAATTCTATCAGCCGTTAATGGATTTTATGAAGATGAGGAGCCTGGCGGAGATGGAAATTCTTCCTTATGGGATTCATAGCGGTCTTACTAAAAATGTGAAGGGTATATTTTTTTATCACAAATATGGGCAAGATTTCCATTTTTGGCACCTTTATGATTTAGTCGATGAGGTGCTGATTAAAAACAAGACAAAGATTCTGGATTATATCTCATGTCCTCCTGAACAAAAGAGGGTGATTCCCGACTTTTTCAACAGGGTTTATGAAATAAATAAAGATATACTCCGTGATATAGAAGAGACTTACAAAGAAGTGGAACAAAGGGAGCTTGTTGATCCGACCCTCGGAGAATTGACTGCTGATAAAAGCAAGAAATTCGTTTCCGTGATTATCAGGGAGATGGACCTTGTCATAGATGAATATCTCCTGGATTTTCCTGAGGACAGGGAAATTGAACGAGGCTGGGAAGAAATAAAGGGAAGGCTTCTATCCATAAGCCTGACAAAAAAAAGACTTCAATCGCTCAGGGCTATCTGGAGAACCTACAAAAACAGTCATAAAAATTGGAAGAGGCTATTAAAAGACATATCCGAGTTTCTGGCAGGGAAGGCATATAAAGTCAGGGAACAATTACCCCCCTATGAATTTAAAGAGCTTAAGTTGATTACGATCGACTTTATCTCATGAGAAGAGGACGTCCCGGTTTAATCATCATCCGGGGTTCTTTTTCAAGAGAGAGTGATCTGGAACAGGTATGAAAAAGCATAAACTGCAGGAAAGTGAGACTGTTGAGTTAAAAAAAAGCCTTTCTGAGCTTAAACAAGGGCTGGTTTCCATTGCGGCAATCTTGAACAAACACAATGCCGGAACCCTGTGGTTCGGGGTGCGAAATGATGGAATCGCCATTGGCATTGACGCCGGCGCAAAAACCTTACGCGACCTGTCCCAAGCAATAGCAGCCCATATTGAGCCCAAGATCTTTCCGCATGTCACCTTGGAATCTCTGCAAGGCAGGACATGCATCAAGGTTGTTTTTAAGGGGAAGGATCCCCCTTATTTTGCCTATGGTAAAGCATATATCCGTGTAGCTGATGAAGACCGCCAGCTCAGCGCCGGGGAACTAAAGCAGCTCATCCTGGACAAGGCCCGCGACACACTTAATTGGGACAGCGAACCCTCCACCCTGGCGCTCGAGAGGATCGATAAAACCAAGCTGAAACACTTTATAAAGATTGCCGGCCTTACATGGAGCAAGCAGGTTGATGTTCTGGAAAAGCTGGGTGTTCTAAAGAACGGCCAACTGCTTAATGCTGCCGACCTTTTTTTCGCCAAAGCGCCTCCTTTGCAATTGCGTTGCGCTGTATTCGGAGGCGCCACCAGCGCCGCTATTCTTGATCGCCATGATTTTGAAGGCGATATTTTGGAGCTTATCGAAGAGGCACAGAAATATATTTTAAAAAATATACATATCGGCATGGAGGTGAAAGGGCTCTATCGGGAAGATATGCCTGAAATTTCCGTAGAGGCCATGCGAGAGGCCATCATCAACGCCTTTTGCCACCGCGACTATCGAGATCCGGATTATGTGCGGGTGGCAGTGTTCAAAGACCGCGTGGAGATTCGAAATCCTGGCGGGCTGTACGGCGGCCTGACCATTGAAGAACTCCGCAAGGGCAATGTCTCCAAACGCCGCAACCCCCTGGTGGCCGAACTTCTACGTCGTATTCATATGGTGGAGGCATGGGGGCGGGGTGTACCGCTTATCCTGGAAAAGGAGCCTGGAGTGGAATTCAAGGAGGTGGCTAAACTGTTCATCACCAGTTTTGATCGTCCTTCATTCAGGGTAATCATGGTCAAAAAGGATACAACTACTAAAGAAAAAAGAATACCCCCCAAAGAAACCCCAAAGAAACCCCAAAGAAACCCTAAAGAAGTCATCCTTTCTGTGCTGAGAGA
>CAYUYB010000052.1:0-11985 GCA_964449025.1 uncultured Desulfobacteraceae bacterium | reverse complement strand
TAATTCGCGAGCAATATCCGCAACGTCACCATCATCAGGGTCGCCGTGTAAAATATCTATTTCAGTATCAACATCAGGATAAAATTTGTCATTATCCAGAAAATACATGATCTCGGCATCCAGGATCTGTTTTGCCATGATCGCCGCTTCAGACCCGCGCGCCCTGTTCTGCCAGGTGCGATAAACCGGAACAGCAGATGCACCCAGGATACCCACAATACCTATGACAATCATAAGTTCTATTAACGTGAATCCTTGTCTATCTCTCATCTCCTACGCTCCCCCACTTTACATCGACTCATATTTAATCCCAGCCGGAGATATTATGATATTCATCTCACCCGGCTCGGGGTTGGCCAGGGACAGGGCATACCCTGATATAGCGTCCTTTCGGTAAGCCAATCTGGTAAGTTCTGGAAGGTCCGCTTTATCCATAGGCAGGTATTTCGGGACAAGTTCGGTCAGGGTTTCAGGATATCTATTGTCCTCATAGAAATGGTAACGCTTTATCGAACTGTTTACCATAAACAGGAACACCCTCTCCTGGTTCGCATAATCAATCTTATTCCCCGGCGCCTCTTCAGGTCCTCCGAAGATAATCACCCCCCACATGACCGCGATCAGTACAGAGGACAGGATCACGAAATAATGAAAAGGACCCCATTCCCTCTTTTTCGCGATCTTCTTTTCAGTAACCTTTTGTCGCCTATCCTTGAGAGAGGTGCCCACACCGGACACGGCCTGCAGCATAGCGCACTGAAAACAGAAAAAATGACCCGGGATGGGTTCTTCGGTACATTCCTCACACAGCGGTACCCCGCAACTCTCGCAGAAATGCACCGCCTCGCGGTTAGGGTGGTTTTTACATTTCATCAGGTCCCCTCTTAGATTTTTTTAGTTGTCCTTGAATCCTTGAACCCTTTTCCTCCGCCCGATAATCAAGGGATACCATCTAGTCCTTCGATTGTAAAAAGACTCCTTCTCATCCTTCTAGCCCCCTCCCCGTCTCCCCCTGGGAGGGAGAAATTTAGGAGAGGGTTAGAATAGGAATCCAATCATTGATAAACAGTATAATTCCCTGATAACATATAGATAATATAAAGGATAGTCAAGCAGGAAAAAATGGCTCGGGGAAGGCTCCTAGCCGGTAGTCAAGTCATTTCTGCAATATGGACAGACCACCCAATCAGGCTGGACTATCCTCCCGCACGAACTGCATGAAGGGACCAGCGGTTTCTTGCAATAGGGACAATCCCTGAAATTCAGGCTGACCTGTTTTCCGCAATACGGGCATATACTGGTCAACTCCTCCTTTTGCTGCACCGCCTTTAGAACCTCGTCCAGCGTGGTGATCCCCATCTCTATCTTTCTAAGACCGCTTACTCCAAGGTTGGTCATACCCGTGACCATCGCGGCTTCCCTTATCATATCAATCGAAGAGGAGGACTGTATAAGTTCCCTCATTTTATGACCCATAACCATAACTTCCTCAATAATAGTGCGTCCTCTATACCCTGTGTGGCCGCATTTCGGACAACCAGCCCCCCGGTAGAATTTAAAGGGCAGTTCCTCCTTGCTGAGGCTCAATCGCGACAGAAGTTCCGGATCAGGGACATACTCTTCTTTACAGTCGGGGCATATCTTTCTCACAAGCCGCTGGCCGACTACGCCAAGTATCGCGGATGCGATCAAATAGGGAGGC
The DNA here is from genome assembly GCA_964449025.1 of uncultured Desulfobacteraceae bacterium. GTDB lineage: Bacteria > Desulfobacterota > DSM-4660 > Desulfatiglandales > HGW-15 > CAYUYB01. The sequence goes on along the minus strand of CAYUYB010000052.1, from coordinate 10,283 downwards.
ATCCCTATGTCAATAAGCCTTGTAACGGCCGACGGGGCATCGTTGGTATGGAGTGTCGAAAGCACGAGGTGCCCGGTAAGCGAGGCCTGAAGGGCGATTTCAGCCGTTTCCATGTCCCTTATCTCACCAACCATGATAACGTTCGGATCCTGTCTCAGGATCGAGCGCAATATGAATGGAAAGGTCAGCCCCACTTTTTCATTTATCTGCACCTGGTTAAGGCCCGCCAGCTCGTATTCCACGGGATCTTCAACCGTAATGATATTGACCTCTTCGGATCTGATCTCTCTCATACAACCATAAAGGGAAGAGGTCTTTCCGCTCCCGGTGGGTCCTGTAAATAGTATCATGCCCTGGGGTTGTTTTATGAAACCCTTAATCACATGAAGACTCTTTTCCGCGAAACCCATCTCATCCAAAGTAAGAAACGCCTCTTCCTTGTTCAGGATCCTGATGACCGCCTTTTCACCATAATAGGTGGGGAGCGTTGACACACGGAGATCCACGGCCATGTTCTTTGATCTTACCCTTATTCTTCCATCCTGGGGAAGTCTCTTCTCCGAGATATCCATGCTGCCAAGGACCTTGATACGTGAGATGATAATAGGCTGCGTCCACTTGGGGAGTTTAATAGAATCTTGAAGGACGCCGTCAATACGGTTTCTCACCCTTACCTGGTTTTCCTGGGCCTCGATATGCACATCACTCGCCCCGCGCTTTATGGCATTCTTGATTATCAGGTCCACCATCTTTACAAAAGGCGAATCCTTGAATTCTTCCGCGGAGGGCTCTTCTTCGTCTTCGATCCCTTCTTCCGGCAAAAATTCCATGACTTCGCCGTCTTCAAATTCAGTTGCCACCTGGCTGAGTGTCTTTCCCGGGCTATAGTGCTTTTGCAAGGTATCCATTATCTGGCTGGGGGTGGAGATTGAAGGCTGGATGTTATAACCCGTTATGAATTGAAGGTCCTTGATCATGTGGAGATCGAGGGGGTCGGCCATAGCCACGTTTAGGATATTATGCTTCAATTCAATGCCCACGCACCTGAACTTATTGGAAATCTCCCTCGGAATGCTCTCCAGGGCATCAATATGTACCGGGTAATCGCTTAGGTCGATATACGGGATCTTTAACTGCATGGCCAGGGCGAACGCCATCTCCTCCTCGGAGATAAACTTGAACTCTATTAATATCTCACCCAGTCTTTTCCCGTTTTCCTTCTGGGTATTGAGGGCCTCGGTTAATTGATCAGATTTGAGAAGACCTGTATCTACCAGCAATTCCCCAAGCTTGCGTCTGGATAGAGAATTTTTCCTGGGCTGAAGTTTCACCACCTCTTTTACTTTTTCATCCACCATCACAAATACGATCCTTAAACTCTTTCATGTTATGTTGCAAATCTTATGCAGACCGCGATCCCGGACCGGACAAGCCTTTCCCTTGTTTGATAGATAAGGGTTCAGTCTTTTTCCGGATCACTGCCATAGTTTATTTTAATAAAGTATTTTTTGACATTAAACTGATTTTCATATATTTAAATAACTGATCTGAAAAAAGATTTCAAGCTTTTTCCTTACCGGAGGAATCTTTCAATAAAATGCTGGGATTAGATATCAACGTAAAAAACCTGCTGAGAGGACTTATCATATCCTCTGTGTTTATCATATTCTCCTTCCTCTCTCTTAACGCCTTTGAATCCCTTGAAAGGTTACTTTACGGCATTGAGATGCGTCTGGCCCTGCCTCGGTCCATGGGCGCGGGTAGCATCGCGATCGTTGATATAGATCAAAAGAGCATCGATCAACTGGGTTCCTGGCCCTGGCCTCGAAGTCTCATAACGGAAATGATAGAGATCTTGAAAGATAACGGGGCAAGGTTCATAGGACTGGACCTGCTGTTCGACGAAAGGGAAAAAAATCAGGGGCTGGAGGAGTTAAGGGGGCTCTATGAGGAAGTCCTGACAAAAGCCGGGTCGGAAAGCACGGATGACTGGCTTTTGGAAAGATTAAGCGAGATAGAACAAAAGCTGGACAATGACAGACTCTTCATCCAGGCCATAAAAGAAGCGGGCAATGTGATTCTGCCCGTTAAGGGTACTTTTGGGAAATACGACACAGAACTCGTACTAACGGAAGACTCTATTATAGATGGAAGCAGGATAGAACCGACACGCATTCAAACAAGACAGAAAGACTGCCCCTCTGTTAATAAACTGACCACTCCCTTTCCGGAATTAGCCTCTAACAGCCATGGCCTGGGCCATATAAATCTCTCCCCAAACCGGTCAATGGCCGGTCGTATTCACCTGCTCTTTTTTGATTACAGGGGACATATCATCCCCTCCATGGCCTTTAGGCTGGCCATGGGGCATCTGGAAAAATATGATGAGATTGCCTTGCAAGACAACGGGATTCGACTCTCAAACTCTTTTATTCCGGCCCAAGGAGGGGAGATATTAATAAAGTTCAAGGGAGGAAGGAGATCCTTCCCCTATTATTCATTCATCGACATCATGAGAGTCAAAAAGGTGCCCGCGGTATTTGACGATAAGATCGTATTACTGGGCTACACAGCCGGAGACAGTGCCACAGTAAACACGCCTGTCGACCCGAAAATGCCTCGAGTTGAATTTATCGCTAATGCCATAGAAGACCTGCTCGGCGAAGGTTATCTGAGGCGTCCTTCCGCCATGCCTTATATCGAAGGGTTATTTCTCTTATTGATTATCATTTTCCCCTCATTCATCCTCCCCCGTTCCGTTCAGATCAACCGTATCAGTATCATCGGGGGGCTTTTCCTGCTTATTATACTTATCGGTGTAGTCTCTTTCCTCGCACTGGATATCTGGTTCAAGACGGTCTACATCTGCCTTGCCTTGATTACATTATACGTGGAAGTCTCCATCAGTGATCTAATTACAGCCCAAAAGGCAATTAAGGTCAGATCAGAGGAATTTCTGGAATCAAACCGGATGCTGGGATTGAGCTTTCAGAGCCAGGGTCTGCTCGATCTAGCCTTTGAGAAATTCAGAAACTGCCCCCTCGACCCCTCCATGAAGGATGTCATCTATAACCTCGGTCTGGATTACGAGCGTAAAAGGATGATAAACAAGGCTATCGCGGTTTATGAATACATAGTTCAAAATGACAGGGAATTCAGAGACCTAAATGAACGCATTCCCAAATTAAGAAAGGTGATAGGGGCTATTCCCGTAAGCGATTCCAAAGGCAAAAAGGAACAAAGAATACTCGTCGTTGACGACCTGGAAATCAAACCTACCGTTGGGCGTTATGAGATTATAAGGGAGATAGGTCAAGGTGCGATGGGGGTAGTCTATGAGGCCATGGACCCCAAGATCCACCGTCGCCTGGCGATTAAGACCATCCGATTCTCTGATGAGTTTGAAGAAACCAAAGTAAAGGAGATAAAAAACAGGTTCTTTCAGGAAGCGGAGATCGCCGGTAAACTATCACACCCTTCTATCGTGTCAATCTATGATGTTGGTGAAGACTACGATCTGACATTTCTGGCCATGGAATTCCTTGAAGGAGATGACCTCCGTCAATACTGTAATAAAGGCACGCTTCTCCCTCTGAGAAAAGTGCTGTCCGTAGTTAGCGAAGTAGCCATGGCCATGGATTATGCCCACGACAGAGGGATAATACACAGGGACGTTAAGCCAGGCAATATAATGCTTCTGAAAAATGGAAAGATAAAAGTCACGGATTTTGGAATCGCGAAGGCGATCTCATCCTCCCAGACCAAAAGCGGCGTTGTTCTCGGAACTCCCAATTATATGTCTCCCGAACAGGTCAATGGTCAAAAGCTCGACGGGCGTTCGGATATATTCTCCTTAGGGGCGGTATTTTTCGAATTATTGACCGGTCAGGTTCCTTTTCACGGTAAAAACATGACAAACCTTCTCTATCAGATCACACAGGTAAGACATCCTTCGGCCCGGGAAATAAACCCCAAGGTACCAAAGGTGTGCGAACAGATAATAAACAAGGCGCTGGAAAAAGATCCTGATAATCGATTCCAGACGGGGGCTGAGTTTGCAAAATACTTGAGGGCCACCATTAAGAAGATGGATGAACTGAAAAATAAGTCCGGTTCCGCTTAATTACCTCCTAAGATACATCTCTTTTAAACCCTTCTTATATATCTTCCCCGAACCGGTCTTGGGCATTTCGGCGACAAAATCAACGGATTTGGGTGTCTTGTATCCAGCTATACGGCTTTTACAGTATTGGATAATTTCATCTTCAGAGGCCTTGAGCCCCGGCTTCATTACCACTACAGCCTTTACAGCCTCTCCCCACTTAGGGTCGGGTACGCCTATAACTGCGGCCTCCAGAACAGCGGGATGGGAATATAATAAATTCTCTACCTCTATCGAATACACATTTTCACCACCCGTGATGATCATATCCTTTTTTCTATCGACTATATTCACGTATCCTTCCCTGTCTATTACGGCAAGGTCACCTGTATAAAGCCAGCCGTTCTTTATTACGTCAGCCGTCTCCTCCGGTTTGTTCCAGTACCCCTTTGTCACGATGTCGCCCTTTACGATTATCTCGCCTACTTCAGTGTTGTCGGCTTTTACTTCCGTACCGTCCTCCTTGACCACTTTCAGATGAACCCCTATGAAAGGCCGGCCTGTCTTGGACATGTAATTCAGGCGTTCAGCCGGGGGAAGGCTATAAAATTCTTTCTTCAGGATAGACACGGTAATATACGGGCTTGTCTCCGTCATACCGTAGGTTTGTATATACTCGCATTTAAAAGTCTCGATGATCCCTTTCACTATCTCCATGGCTATGGGAGCACCGCCGCTCAGGACGGCCCTGAGAGATGGAAAGCGCCTTTTGCCGGCGTCAGGAATGTTGATAAGCATGTTCAGCATGGTAGGGATCATGTTGGTAATGGTTACCCCTTCCCTCTCCATAAGAGAGAGGATTAAGGGAGGTTCAAAATCCGGGGCAACGATATGCTTGCCTCCCACCCAAGTAATGGCAAAGGTAGCCCAAGCATCGGCAAGATGAAAGAGAGGGGCTACGTGTAACCAATTATCATGATCATCTAGTTTAAACTCGGCGATAGCCGCGAGAGAATGGATACATATATTCCCGTGGGAGAGCATAACGCCCTTTGGAACACCCGTCGTCCCGCTGGTGTAGTAGACATTGGCTATGTCATCATCATCTAACTTGGGTATGGGAGGGGGGCTGTCTTGTGCGGAATCTATTAATTCCTCATAACCAGAGGACTTGCAGGCCGTCTCCCTTAAAACTATCCCTGTCCAAATAATATGGTTTAACGGGGTCTCCGTCTTGAGAATCTCCTCCACCTTTTCGCCGAAGCGGTCAGAGGCGATCAGGACTCGCGCGCCGCAATCCTTTAGTATAAAGGAAAGCTCGCCGGGAGAAAGCCTGAAATTGAGAGGAACGAAAATAGCGCCTAACTGGGCAAGCGCAAAGTAGCTTTCCAGATATTCATGACTATTCTGATGAAGGATGGCTACGCGGTCTCCCTTAACCGTATTGAGTGAACGAAAAGAGTTGGCCAGGCGATAGATCCTCCCCGCAAACTGACCGTAGGAGAAGCGTTCTCCCCCACAGACAACGGCCTCCCTATCCGCGTAAAGACTGACTGTCTTTTCCAGGATAAAAGGAATAATCATGACATAACTTAAAAAATTATTCTATCCCAAGCCTGAACTTGAGGGAAGCAAGTGTGTTCTTCATCAGCATGGTTATAGTCATGGGGCCCACACCACCCGGCACGGGCGTGATAAATCCCGCGACCTCCTTGGCCTCGTCAAAGTCCACGTCCCCCCGGAGAATGGCTACTTTTTCACCTGTCTTTTCACTTATCTTTTCCCCTACCCGATTTACACCAACATCAATTACACATGCCCCCGGTTTAATCCATTCGGGTTTAACCAGGCCGGGTACTCCGGCCGCTACGATCAGGATATCCGCGCGTCTGCAATGAAAGGCCAGGTCTTTTGTCCTCGTATGGACTACCGTGACGGTTGAATCGGCACCGGGTCCTTTCTGAAGCATCATATTGGCGATGGGCTTGCCGACTATATTGGAACGACCCACGACTACTACCTCGGCACCTCTGGTCTCCACCCCGGAACGTACTATCATTTCCTGGATTCCCGCTGGTGTGCAGGGCGGAAACTTTACCTCGGAACCGCCTATCATAAGACGGCCGACATTGACGGGATGAAACCCGTCCACGTCCTTATCCGGGTCAATGGCGTTCAGCACCTTTTTTTCATCAATATGTTTTGGGAGCGGGAGCTGAACAAGAATGCCATGAATGGAATCATCGTTATTGTACTTGTCGATCAAGGCCAGGAGCTCTTTCTCGGAAATATTCTCGGACTGGTTATCCTGTATCTCCTTAAAACCCAATCGGTTAGCTGTCTTGATCTTGAGGCTCACATAAGACACTGACGCCGGATTTTCTCCTACCAGTATGGTGACAAGGCCAGGCACGATCCCATGCTCGGCCTTGATCTTTTTTACCTCTTCTTCGATTTCATTAAGGATTTCTTCCCTTATTTCCGTACCTTTGATAAGTTTTGCGGTCATTCTTCTCTCCTTTCCTTCGAAAAAGGTTGATTTAGGATCCTTCCGGATAGTTTAATATCTTATCAGCGGCTTCAATAATATTATCAGCCAGCCAGTCCGCCAGGATAAAGGCATGATCATTTTCAGATGATGTGGCCCTGCACGTCTGCCCGTCATCTACTCCGGGAAATATGGAGAGTCTATATTCTTCCGTGCCCTTCATTCTGATGGTGTATAGAGGATCATTCAGGTCTTCTTTCCCCATATCGTAAAGATATCCCTCGCATGACAGCCTCGAGAGAGACGAAAGCAGGTCTTCCGGGAACGACTCTTCCATCACTTTCCCTTCAAGGGTCTTCCAGATCCTCTTTTTCTCTTCAACGCCTTCTCGCGTTTGAACCTCTTCGGTAAGTACCAGGACCAAGGAAGCAGCGCCCTTGATAATCTCCATTTCCCTGATATCTTCCTTGTTGAAGGAAAGGACGGTCTTGTCTCTTAATCCCTCTATATCCTTATTGAACCTATTCCGGAGATTATCCCTGGCATGATATACACGATGGTCGCCGGGCAGCTTTACGAATGTATAGCGCCCCGTATCCGTTGTCTCGCCCAGATCCATCTCCCTCTTCAAAACATCTCCAGAGAAGAGCCTCACAGTAATCTTTTCATCCTCATCAAGACCATAACGCGCGTAGTTTCTTGAGTCGGAAACCATGGCCGTAATAACCGGTTTCTTAACGGATTCAAGCATGCTTTCCATGAGGTATGAATCGGCCGGATATCCCTGAGGACTGATAATCCAGTTATCGTTCCTTTTCTCTAAAACGACTTCGGCCTCCGGTCCCGATATCTCCAGCCTGGAGATCTCGTCCTGTGAAATCTGCGCGATATCGGGCAGGCTGTAATGTACACTGTCCTGTTCTCGCAAAACAAGGTACAGGATAAGCGCGATTATTATAGCGGAAAGTATGATCCATTCTTTATTGATCTTCATAGCCAATCCTATATCCACTGCTTATCCGCCGAACATCGCCCGGATCTTCTGCTTTCGGCCATGCCTCCTAAACCAGACAAAAAGTCCGAAAAATACGGTCAGCAAGGGCAACCCCACAATATTGAAATACTTTACCGTGGCCTTTGCCTTTCCCGATAATTCCATGAGGGGATTGAAACTGGTCTCCTTGGCACGCATTATCGCGGTTTGTTCCCGGTTGTTCAGGTAATCTATAAGGTTCATTATAAAAGTGGCATTAGTGCTGGTTCCCTGCGGGTCAAGGATGTAATCCTTAAGAATCTCCGAAGATCCCGTCAAGAATATCTTGCCGGGCTTTCCCTTAGAAAGAAGCTCCCCCTCACTCTTAATCCCCGAAAGGTCGATATCCGGATTTTCCCCCGTGGTTTCCTGGTCGTCGGTTGTTTCAGCCTCTTCCTCTTTTTGGGGTTCCTTTTCAGGTATCGATTTGTCGGCAAAATAACTGTCGAATTCCCCTTCAAGGATGCACGCCAGGGGCATGCTGCCGAATTCGGAATCCTGGTAAGGAGGGCTTATAGCCAGAGGATTGAGATTAATCGAATGCTTCATCTCCCAGGATCTTTCGGACGATGAAAAAAGTATCTGGGCCTTGATACCTTGTCCCTGGATACGCTCTTGGTTTAATTCCAGGGGTGATATCTTGGACACTACCAGACCTTTTATATTATTCATAAAGGCTGGCTCCTTGTTTATAAACCTGTCCTTGATATAGGGGATAAAGTAGATATTAATTTCACCGCCCCCGTAGCTCTGTGAAACTTGCTGCTTATGGCTGTTTTCATCCATCACCAGGGATCTTTTTATCCTTGCCCCGTAATGCTCCAGGAGCTTTTCAAGACCCGTGTCCAGGGACACAAACATGTCCCCCTGCCCTGGTGACAACCTTGAAAGGTCCTCGTCCGCAACCAGGACATCAAGGAACAGGGCCAGATTATTACCTCTCATCAGGAATTGATCTATCTGAAAGAGCTCGTAATCAGTAAACTCCACCGTCGGGCCGGTGATTATGAGACAGTCAAGGCCCTCCGGGATCTGCTCCTCCGACATGCGGATCTCCTTAATATTGTAAGTCCCAGACACAAGTCTGCTAAAATTGGAGAGGGAATCCTGGTCTTGCACCTCCTGGAGTCCCGGAGTCCCTCCCCATAAATCCACGGAACCATGGTCAGCCAGATAACCGATATCCTCATTTATGTTTAAAAGAGATTCAAGGCTATTATTAACGGCCTCTTCCAATACGTCCAGATCCGTCAATTCATAATGTGTCCCCACAAAAGGAAGACGATAGACCTGTATAAGGGGGACGGACCTGTACTTTTCCCCATATTCCATGATAAGACCGGCATATCCTTGACCGGACTTGATGTTCTCTTCGAGGAGATCGGGCCACTCAAGTGATAACAGCATGCCATATTCTTCAATTTCCTGCCCTATCTCCCCACCCTTTGAAGGGTCCACATATTGGAATTCCAGCTTTCCATAATATCCTGTGTTAAGTTTGTTGATAATACCTTCTATCTCTTCGGGAAGTTGGTAAATCCCCTCGAGACGTATATAGGGGGCGACCTCCTCCAGGGAAGAAGAAAGGAACAGCTTGATCTTTATCTTGTCCTTTAGACCGAGGAGGGCGCTAATCTTGTTGTTAAGTCTCTGAATGGCGGTAGTCAAACGGTACTCCAGCCTGTCAGTGGAGCTAATCATGGGAATAGGTTCGATCATGTCGCCATGAATCATCACGAGCCCCATATATGCTGTTTTGAATTTCAATTCATCTTTTTCGATGTGCTGGATCTGTACCGGACTGATCCCGTAACTCCCGGCGAGCGACTGATTGGTTTCAGTATCCTGATACCCGTTTATATCTTCGGAACTTACATCGTAGAACCGGTAGTTAAAATAGTCATTGGCATATACCGCGTATTCTTGGAGAAGATCACGAAGATATCTTTCCGTGTTGTTATAAGGGGCGGGAAGATTTTTGGTAAAAAAAGCATTAATGGTCAAGGGTTCCGAAAGGGTGGATACCACCTCCCTGCTGGCCCTGGACAGCGAAAAAATCCTGTTCGAGGTCAGGTCGACCCTGAAGAAAAGCGTCATGCCAACAGCATTAACAAGCACTATAACGAACAAATAGGCTATAAATCTAATTAGCTCTCCGGTCCTCTCTTTCATTCCCATATGAATTGCTCCCAGGCCCTAGTCTCTGGCCTTTAAAACAAGAACCGTCGCGTAAAGGCCGACAAAACTAACACTTAAAAAGTACAGGATATCCCTGGAATCTATAACCCCCTTCGCGATGTTTTGAAAATGATAGTCCGCGCCGATTTGCTGGAAAAACCCCACTAGCGACCCTGGAAGAAAGAACAGCATCTTGTCGATAAGCGTCAGGGCGAAACAGACGGTAACCCCTATAATGAACGCTATGATCTGGTTGCGGGTGAGGGCTGAGGCGAACAGACCCATAGCCGAGTATACCGCTGCGAGAAAGATTGCCCCTGTATAACCTCCCGCCACAGGCCCCCAATCCAGATCGCCCATGAATGAGATACATAAGGGATAGGCAAGCGTGGGGACGAGCATTATCGCCGTGAAAACAACGGCGGCCGCAAACTTGCCCAGGACAATATCAAGCAATGTAACCGGCATTGTGCGAAGGATCT
>CAYUYB010000051.1:0-12005 GCA_964449025.1 uncultured Desulfobacteraceae bacterium | reverse complement strand
CCGGAGATTTACCTATATCTTGAATATCACAAAAGTTGATTACCTCAATATGCGGAATATATCAAGTCCTTAAATCCTAACCCCGGGTCTCCTTATTCCATGTGTGTCTCTGCCGCAATGTTTTTATACTGGATTCAGGATATAATCCCTACCATGATCATGCAAACTCCTTTAGATCATTCCTTTTATATAAAAAAACATCACGGCGAGAGAAAAGGTGACTTTTATACCTGTACTAACCACATTGCCAAAGAATATAGCCCAGCCCACTCTTATCAGATCTTTTCCTTTCCTCCCTTCTAGTGCCTCGCCCGCAAAGGCCCCTAAAAATGCGCCGATCAATATTCCCCAGGGGGGAAAGAAAAAGATTCCAAGGATCATTCCGGCCACCGAAAGGTATATGCCTGTCCTTGACGCCCCGGACCTCGCCGCTCCGTAAACAGGGATTATATAGTCAAGAACCGAGACAAAGACCATCAATGCAGCCATGACGATAAGAAATGTGGCGCTGAAGGGTTCCCAGTCTTTGGCGAAAGAGAGTGCGATCAATGCCAGGTAGCTAAGGGGTGGCCCTGGAATAACAGGCAGGACGGAGCCCGCGAAACCCGCAAACGCGAGAAGTATTCCTAGGATTATCAATGAGATACTCAATATTGACATCTTTATAACTTACAAGAATGGATCTGTGATAATCGTTATTAGATCGTCCTTATGCCAAACTGTGATTCAGGACCGAATATGAGTATTCGATTGTCTTTACAATATACATACTAAGAAAAGGATTTTTTTCCGCTACTAAAAGCATATTTCTGTCATCAGTATGACATCTTGAAGCGTGAAAAGCGAGCCCCGAGATTATGGACGTCGGATGGGTAATTCTGGCATTGACTTTTGAGCATAGTCAATAAGACCTAATCGCAGAATTAATCCTTTTACAAGATTGGTCCATAGTGTATAATACAAATTGTGTCTTTCCATGGTATAATTAAAACATTCAGGTGAGTCAATCTTGGATCCCTTTAGCGGTTCAGTTATTAACGCCTATTAACATATTAATTAAATTAAAAATATCATACCTTTTTTTAAAGGAGGTGTAATATGAAATATTTTTTAGTTGTCTTTTCTTTGATTTTGATGGTCAGCACGCTCATTAATTCCGGGGCAAAGGCGGAGGAAGACTATTTTATACATGAAAATCTCACAAAGCTGTGGGAAACGACGCCGGAATTAACCACCTGTGAATCGGTGTGTCATGATCCTCAAAAAGACGTGCTCTATGTCGCCTGCATAAACGGTAACCCCGCTGAAAAAGACGGCAACGGGTTTATAGCCCAGGTTAGTACCAGCGGTGAGATCGTTGATCAGAAATGGGTTGAGGGCCTGAACGCCCCCAAAGGCATGGGGATCTTCCGGGGTAGATTATATGTAACCGACATTGACCGCATCGTGGAAATTGATATCCAGCATGGACGAATCGTAAATGATTACCCGGTTGAGGGGGCGCAATTCTTGAATGACATCTCCGTTGATGAGTCTGGAAACGTCTATGTTTCCGATGCCAGGATGAATAAGATCCACCTGCTGGCCGACAACAGGGTCGTGACCTGGCTCGAATCTGAAATGCTGAAAGGGCCGAACGGCCTATTTGCCGAGGACGGGCATCTGCTGATCGGTATGTCAGGATCTGTTCTAAAAGTGGATATTGAGACAAAAGCCATTGAAACCTATGTGGAAAATACCACCAATATCGATGGCCTGGAAGCGGACGGCAACGGAAATTATCTGATCTCCGACTGGCAGGGGCATGTAAATCTTATCGCTCCTGGAAAAGAGATGACGCTGCTGCTGGATACCACCCCGGCAAAGATCAACGCGGCTGATATCGAATTTATTATTTCGAAGGACTTATTGCTGGTACCGACATTTTTTGATAACCGGGTGACCGCGTATAAAATCAAAGATTTTGAGTAAGAAAAGAAGGGATGTCCTGTTTGTAAATTTTATCCTGTACGTCGCCGCAGGCAAAAATACCTTAAGGTTGATCATCTCACGACATGCCCCGGAATCCCCTTTCGCTATAAGTGAACAGGCTGACATGGGTTATGGGGGCGCTTATCGCCATATGTCGATTAAAGGATTCTCAATATTTTGCCCCTATAGAGGCGGATGAAATTTTATCATATTGAAATCGACGTCGATTATATAGATAAGCCAGGTAATAGCCAGAATCAACGTTTCAGCATCACCTCCAGATTAATCGAGATATTACCTGTGAAGTCGATTGAGATTTACCTCCACAAGGTCATAATAAGGCCACCGAGCCCCACGGGTTCACCCGTGGTCATATGAAAATACCCGTTTTCGCTCTATAAGCTACGCCGAGACAAGACGCCGCGGTTATCCGGCCCTAAAAGTCATTACCCGGCCCAAAGAGTCATTACCCGGCTTGTCCGGGTAATCCAGGGTCATGGCTTAAAGGAGTTTCTTCCTGAAAACCCCGGATAAACCGCTAATTAGTCTGTGCAACCATCCAGTGATCCGGACTTCATATATGGTTGAAATGAAAAGCTTAATCTAAACGATGTTGTTTGGTGTCAAGAATATCTATCAACTAATTTGGAGATGACCCACATTTTATTGGTAAAGGAGGCGGGACATGGAGAGGAGAAATTTTCTTAAATTAGGATTGGCCGGGTTAGGTGCGGTTGCCGTGGCCGATAACGCGTGGGCGTTGAAGTTTTATCCCATGGCCTCTGACAGGAAATGGGCAGTGCTTTACGGGACATGGTGCGGAAGCTCCCGCGACGCCGCCATATGGATCTCCGAGGGGATGGGCGGGATTGCCGATGTCTTCGATGTTCGCGAAATCCCTGACCTGGGGGCGTTTGATCATATCATTGTTGGCGGCTCTATTAGAAGTAATGTAACGCGCCAGGAACTGCAGGATTACATCAGAGAAAACAAGGCATTGATGAAAACGAAGGTAAGGGGACTATTTGCCGTATGCGGCAACGGCGAGAGGCCGGTGGGGCCGCGACAAACCGTTATGTATATTGATGATCATCTGGCCAGACTATGTGGGCTCGGCAATATCCCGTCAAGGGTGTTTAATGGAAGAATCACAAAACGCTTGATGGAGCCGGAGATAGCCGTAATGATGGAAAAGAACTATCCACGGATTGCGGGCAAGAAGATGGAAGATTATGACCTTCTCAAACGCCCTGACTGTATGGCCTTTGGCAAAGAGATTTTAGCCAGCGTAAAGTAACAGGCCATGATGCTATGGCCTCACCATGTAATTCAGATATCAAGGTATTTGGCGGCTTATTGGGTTAGAGTTGCTATCTGCCTTAATATGAGAAGCATTGACTCTTGGAGATACCGATTAAGAGTCAAAGGCAGACTTGACCCATTACTCCTTATTGCAAATATTCATTGACTATGTAATAGGGTCGCCGTAATATCAATTAAGGTAATGTGTAATGTCGCGGTAATGGGAGCGTATCGCGCTTCGTTTGTCCGGGATGACGGATGAAGAAGTTTTGCGAAGGTCTGAATACTTTAACTGTACTAAAAGATAAGGAGGTAATTATGTACTCTATGAATGCCAAGACAAAAGGGTTGACACGAAGGAACTTTATAGCCGGAACCGCGAGCGCCGTTGTCGCGGGCTCGGTCGGTCTTTCAAACGTGGCTCACGCGGCCGTAAAAGCTGGAGGTGAAAAATTGACGCCCATAGAAACAATGAACAAGCACGGCTCGGATCTCTTAAACATGCTTGTGTTGAGAACGTATCCGATCGCGATAAAAATGCTGAAAGACGAAAGCGAGATCCCGCAGGGAGCTGTCAGGCCGAAAAAGGACCTTGGAGAGCATTATTCCGCCTGCCAGGCATTTAGCATTGTCCGCTGGCGCGGAACCACACTGGCGATGTTCATAGAGGACCACTGGTGCTTTGAGCCTATCATCGGGTACGGGCTGGCTGAGCCTCCCGAGGATTTTCTGGAGGGGGGAGGCAGTGACTTTTTCATCCAAAACAAAGAAGCCGCCAAGGAACGCAACAACTCGATACCCATTCTGCCATACGGCAAGTACGCGGGGATGGTGCTGGGGCCGCTGCATAAGGCGAATTACGTCCCGGACGTGACGGTGATCTATTGCAATGCAACACAGTTGCGCCATATGCTGTTTTCCATGATGCTTAAAAACGGGTACCGGGTCACCTCCACACTCGATCCGCTGTGGTCCTGCGTTTACTCTGTGGTACCTTCCCTGCTAACGGGAGAATGCGAAGTGACCGTGCCTGATCCGGGAGAATTCGAAAGAGGCGGAGTGGGGGACGATGAAATGATGCTTTCAATCCCTACAGGAAGGATGGAAGAGCTGATGTACGGGGTATACCACTACGATAAGATGGGCATGGGATACCGCAGTTACGGCCGGGCAATCGAAGGCGATTTCAAACAGCCGCCCTTCTACAAAGAGTATTTCAAAAAGTGGGGTCTGGACTCAGAGTAAAAAAGGCATTAAGGGCTTTTGAAAGATTTGGCGTCATCTCTTGCTTTAGCGGGATTCCGGGTCCGCAATGCCAATAGCGGTGTGATCTTTGTCCGTTTTCAGCTTGACATGAACTGCGGACCCAAAGAATCAGGCAACACGGCGAAGTGGAGATTGAATAATCAACAGTTACTTATTTAAGAGATTACCGGCTCTTTAGCCTCCCCACAGCCACCAGGTAGAGGAGCCGTGAATCCCTGTCAAGACCGATCAGACCGGCCGTTTCGTTGTCATAAAAGGCACCTATGCCGCAGCAGCCAAGGCCCATGGAAGTGGCGGCGATATATATCCTCTGGCCCATACGTCCTGCGGCCATCATGGAATATCTGTATGCCCTTGGGCCGTATATCCTGTCAATGAGGGTAAGGTCGCTGATAAACAGGAAATGTACCCCGGCGTTCCTCAACCATTCTTGGTCAAGACATGCCCTGGCCATATCGGCCGTTAGATTGCCGCTAGATATCATGCCGAATCGTTTTTTGATCATATCGAGGGTATAGAGACCGGGGTCAAGGGATTCTATGTTTCCCGCGAGAAAACTGACGGTTAATAGGGGGTGACGAATACTGTCTTCGGGCATTTCTCTTTCATCCAGGCACAGGGAATCAAGGAGAGATAAAAGGCTGTTTTTCTTTATGGCTTCATTCATAAAATTACGGCCTGAACGGCGTTTAAAAAGACATTCGGGATATTCAGTATAATCGGCATTCAATGGTTGATCCGCCAGCATACGCCACGATCGCTTTATTAAAGCGGGAGTCTCCGGGAGATCTGTATCAGCATGGCCTTTTGCTTTATACATATATCCCGCCCTGTGGATCTCCCGTATGGCCGGATAATCTGTCTCCTTTATTGAAACCGTGCTTGCCTTAAGTATATTATCCGGAACAGGTTTCACCTCTTCCATGTCCGAATCATCAACATCATCCAATCCCGGTATATGGCCAACGGCCAGACAGACCTCCTTTGAATCATCCACCCCAAGCAGCTGGTTTATTCCGGCGTCATCAAAGTCATAGGAGAGAGTAAAGGGGATTTTCATGGCTTTAAGGCCGAGATCCAGGTTTTCTATCACGTGGCCAGTATCAAGGAGGTGGTAGCGATAGGCCCGGTCTCTGTATTTCCATGAACTGCGGAAAAAGATGGCCGTGAAAAAAAACGTGATAATGGGCAATTTCTTGATAGGGGGGTTAATAAGGGCCGCAAAATGCTCCGAAATATCATGGCCCCTGACGGGGAAAAGGCCGTGACCACGGATGGCAAAATGGTATAGACCGTTATCCAGTCCGGTGACCTCGCGGGTGGCCACATAGATCTCTGTCGGATAGAGGGCCCCGGCGGACGCTGCGCTGCGGAAGAAAAAGTCCTCTGTTCCATGACGGGCCTTGGCGGTAAGGGTGCAGGTGAGACGCAGGATAAGGGAAAGATCGTGCATATCCATCTTCCGAAAGGATGGTTTTTCAATATGTAGCTCCTTTAGAACAGACCACAGGCCCTTTTTCAAAGAAGGTATTTCATCGGGGAGGGAAATGGGGATAACACCCTGATATTTTTTAAAGACATCAGGCTGGTTTTGCCAGTCAAGGGAATGACCGCCCATGCTGCCGCGCCGGTAGCTGGTGTGTGAATGGTATTGTGATGCTGTTTTGATCATAATTTTAATAACATAGCATTTATGGTTTAAAATAGATAGGGTTTCGACGCTATTTACAGGGTTCAAGGATTCCAGGGCTCGAGGGTTCAAGTATTGAGCTTTCGCTTTTGATTGTTTGCCTTGACCCCTTGGCCCCTTGACCCCTCGAATCCTGTCCTTTATCTCCTCCCCTCTTAGGGGAGGATCAAGGTGGGGTCTCGAATATTCCAATTTTATCAAAATAACATGATTTTTTGACTTGACTTACAGTAAATGTTACAGTAATCTTAAA
This sequence comes from uncultured Desulfobacteraceae bacterium, assembly GCA_964449025.1. Lineage (GTDB taxonomy): Bacteria > Desulfobacterota > DSM-4660 > Desulfatiglandales > HGW-15 > CAYUYB01. The sequence goes on along the minus strand of CAYUYB010000051.1, from coordinate 5,523 downwards.
CTGTAAATTTTACTATAATCACTCTTTGAAGAAGGTTAATGGTTCATCATACGATCTATATCACAGTGAGGCGAAAATGAAACTTTCCAAAAAGCAGAAGGACTTTCTGGCTTATATATCCCGTTACAGGGATGAATGGGGACAATCTCCCAGTTTTGGCGAGATATGCTCCCATTTCGGCTTTAACTCCTATAACACGGTGACGACCTATCTCAAGATACTGGAGAGGAAAGGGTATATTCGTCTTCCGGATAAAGGGAACCGGAAGCGGGCGGTGGAGATTATCAGTCCCGTGGAGGCGAAACGGTTCGAGTTCCCTCTCCTGGGGAAGGTGTCTGCGGGTAAGCCTATCGAGGCGGTGGAGAATCCGGATGTGATCGAAGTCCCCCCATCCATGATAGGGAGTGGTGACCACTTTGTGCTGGAGGTGAAAGGCTTTTCCATGCAGGAGGATGGCATACTGGACGGGGATTTTATCGTGGTCAGGAGGCAGTCCACAGCGGAAAGGGGTGAAACCGTCGTGGCCCTGATCAACAATGAGGCCACCGTAAAAAAATACTATAAAAATGATGATCATGTCGAACTCAGGCCGGCCCATAAGGGCATGGAGTCCATCCTGGTTAGGGAGGGGGATCTTCGTATCGAGGGAAAGGTGGTGGGGGTGGTAAGATTTTATAAGTAATGAGAGCGTTTAGCTTTCAGCAATCAGCGGTCAGCTTTACCTTTGAACAAACTAAAAAATAAGGAGGTATCATAATGAAAGACTTCAAGAAATTAAAAGTATGGCAGAAGGCACATCATCTTACTTTAAGCATATATAAAATAACTCAAAAATTTCCAAAAGAAGAATTATATGGCCTGACAAGTCAAATTAGACGTGCTTCTTGTTCTATATCAGCAAATGTTGCTGAAGGATGTGGTCGAGAAGGAGATGCAGATTTTGCCCGTTTCCTGCAGATTGCTATGGGTTCCGCCAGTGAACTTGAGTATCATCTTTTACTTACGTCTGATCTAAAACTACTCGACAGCCAAATTTTTAGTGTTCTTACCAGTGATACCTCCGAGGTGAAGCGTATGCTTTCCTCATTTATTAAAAAGCTGAAGGCTGAAAGCTGATCGCTGATAGCTTTATTATATTTTGGATATTCTTTGAATCGTCACATCATCCACATCCATATTCCGGCATTTCATATCGCCATTGAGAGGGTAAGCCGTCCGGAGCTCAGGGGCCGGCCGGTTGCGGTGTCTCCTCTCCATTCGGATCGAGCCCTTGTCCTTTCCGCATCAATCGAGGCCGGGAGGGAAGGGGTATTCAAGGGCATGGGCCTAAGCGAGGCCATGAGGGTATGTCCTGATCTGATTGTCCTTCCCCCTAACCCCGAACTCTTGGAGAAAGGGTGCAGGTCACTGGCCAGGGTGGCTTCGCGGTTTACTCCCGTTTGGGAGGTATCCGGACCCGGCCATGTGTACATGGATGTTACCGGAACTGAACGGTTGTGGGGAAGGGCAAAGGATGCCGCATGCCGTATAGAGAGAGATATAGGGGACCGCTTGGCCATGTCGGCGGCGGCAGGGGTAGCAAGCAATAAAATGGTCTCAAATATAGCATCCCGTTTGATGATATCAAAGGGAGTGCTGGATATTGATCCCGGCAGGGAGTCTTCTTTTATGGCTCCCCTGAAGGTAGATTATCTTCCCGGTGTAGGCCATACCCGGCGAAAGGTGCTCCTGGAAGACCTGAATATTACCCTGGTCGGAGAGATAGCGGTACTGGATACCAATAGTCTAAGGCTGATATTCGGGCGGCAGGCATGGGTGACCCATCAGAGGGCGCTCGGCATTGATCCTACGCCTGTTCATCCTTACTCTTTCACTCCCTCGGTTGGCGAATCGAGCATCCTGCCCGATGACGAGAATGATGACCGTATACTCTTGGGGATACTCTATTCACTGGTTGAAAAGTGTTCTCAGAAGCTACGGAGCAGGGGACTGTCGGCCCGCCGGGCGGGACTTGCCCTCAGATATTCTGATCAGATGGAGGTAACACGCCGGATCAGATTGCCTCATGGAAGCAACCTGGAACCTGAACTCTATGCCCCTCTGGAGAGACTCTTTTTAAAGGCCTGCCAGCGAAGGACCGCTGTCCGGTTTATGAGAATCCGGTTTTGGGATCTCTCCGCGCCCTCCTCACAGATCCCCCTCTTTCCCGCAACCGATCCGGACAGGGAGAAGGAAAGCATGGTTATATACGCGCTTGACAGTATCAGGAAGCGGTACGGCAACGAGGCGATAAGATATGGAAAAGCGGCCTCATGATATCATGAAATTCATCCATCTAAACGTCCACTCCTATTATTCAAGGGGCTGGGGGACCGCCTCCGTTGAGGATCTGTGCGAGGTAGCCTCGGGTCTGGGCATGGACAGTCTCGCCCTTACCGACACCAACGGTTTGTACGGTCTTATCTTTTTTCTGGAGACAGCAAAGGAAGCAGGCATCCGGCCCATTGTGGGAAGCGAGATCATAGGGGACGGACACCGGGCGGTATTACTTGTCCGCAGCCCAGGGGGGTATGCTAATCTTTGCGGCATTATCTCGGACAGGAACTGTCGAATCGGCTTTGACCTGATAAAGGCCCTCAGGGAGAAAAGGGAAGGGCTTGTCATATTTTCCGATGATTTCAGTCTGCTCAAGGTACTGAAGAAAGACTCCATAGAGGACCTCTTTGTGGAGATGTCAACGGGTTACAATATGCAAAGATGCCTCTCTTTTTCCAGACGGAGCGGGATACCTCCTCTGGCAACTAACAGGGTCTATATGCTCCGTGAAAGCCAATTCAGGTTTCATCAGATATTAAGGGCCGTGGACAGAAACAGCAAACTCTCACGCCTGAGGCAGGAGGACATGTGCCGGGAACATAATTTTCTGACCTGCCCCGGATCCATGATCGATCAGTTTCCCCACGTCCCTGAGGCCGTGGAAAACACGGTGAAGGTGGCGGAAAGGTGCATGAAAGAATGGGATATATTCAGCCTTACATTCCCTGAGTTTAAAGGGATGGGGGATAAAGAGGCGTTTGAGTGCCTGTACCGAGCTACCATGGAAGGATGCAGGAAACGATACGGAAGGATCACAAAGGAGGTCAGGGACCGGGTAGATCATGAGATGCATATCATCCGCGAAAAGAATTTCAGCCATTATTTCTTAGTAGTGGCTGATCTTGCGGCAAGGTCGCCGCGTTCATGCGGCAGAGGAAGCGCCGCCGCGTCCATTGTATCCTATGCCTTGGGCATCACCCATGTGGACCCCATAAGACATAACCTTTTTTTCGAGCGTTTTTTGAACCCCGGCCGGCTGGATCCCCCTGATATTGATATAGACTTTGCCTGGGATGAGAGGGGACAGGTAATGGACTATCTCTTTACCAGGTACGGGAATCGAAAGGCCGCCATGGTGGCCAACCATAATACGTTCGGGGCAAGATCCGCCATCAGGGAGGTGGCAAAGGTGTACGGGCTTGCTGAACAGGAGATCAGCCGGGTCACCGAAAGGATAGGTTTTGGCTGGACGCTTAAGGAGAGATGGAAGGACCTTAAGGATCACCCCAAGATGAGAGGCATTGAGTTTAAAAGACCATGGGATGAGATCCTTGAGACCGCAGCCGGCCTGGAGGACCACTTCAATCACCTGTCCGTGCACTGCGGAGGAGTTGTGATAGTCCCTGATGAGATACGTCGCTATTGTCCGGTAGAGATATCCGCGAACGGGGCCCAGGTCCTCCAGTGGGAAAAGGACTCCGTGGAGGAGGCGGGCCTTGTCAAGATAGATATCCTGGGGAACCGGGGTCTAGCGGTAATCAGGGACAGTATCGACCTGGTAGCCCGGAACTATGGGAAGATAATCGATTACGCCGACTGGGACCCCGTCAGTGATAGGGAGACGGTGGAGACCTTTTACAGGGGCGATACCTTCGGGGTGTTCTATTTTGAGAGCCCGGCGACGAGGCAGGTTCTTAGGAAGGTAGCAAGCGGTTTTACCTTTGAAGAATACCGGAAACTCGACCACTTTCAGATCAACGTGGTGGTTACTTCCATAATAAGACCCGCATCAAACCAGAGTATAAGGACATGGATATCCAGACTCCACGGCAGCCCCTGGAACCCGGTCCATCCTCTGCTGGAGCCTGTACTCGCAGAAACCCTGGGGGTTATGGTCTTCCAGGAGCAGTTGAGCCTGGCGGCCATAAACATGGCAGGCTTTGATGCTGCTGAGGCGGATACCCTGCGGAAGGTGGTAAGCAAGAAGCACAGGGGAAAAAAGCTAAGGGACTTTCGTGACAGGTTTATCAGGGGCGCGAGGTCAAGAGGCGTGAGAACGGAGATTATTGAGGATGTATGGCAAATGATGATGGGATTCGACGGCTACAGCTTTTGCAAGCCCCATTCCGCAAGCTATACCATGGTGGCGTATAAATCCGCCTATTTAAGGGCCCATTATCCCGCGGAGTTTATGTCCTCGGTCATATCCAACGGCGGGGGATATTATTCCACCTTCGGTTACATATCAGAGGCGAAACGCATGGGGCTGAAAGTCTTGCCTCCTGATATAAACCGGAGTGAGATCAAATATACGGGGAAGGGCAGGGAGATCCGTGTAGGACTGATGCAGATAAAGGGGCTTTCCAGTGAGGCAAGGGAGTTTGTTACAGATGAGCGTAAGAAGAACGGCCCTTTTACCTCTATTGAAGATTTCCTGAACCGGACGGGCCGGGCCCTTCATTTACAGGACACGATAACTCTTACTAAGGCCGGATGTCTTGATAATATAAGCAAGGGCCTTAAAAGGCCGGGTCTCGTCTGGAAGGCCGTTAGATACTTCGGCAAGAGAGAGGAGAATAAGACGCCAACCCTTTTTGATTACGCTTCAAGACCTGTTTTGGAAACGTTTCCCGGGTCGCATCAGGACGATTACCCGGAATCCACAATACTCAGGCATGAGTCCGAGATACTGGGCTTTCTCCTTTCTGTCCATCCGCTGGACCTGTGCCGCGACAGGTTAGAAGGCATACATTATATCCCTGCCCGAGACCTGCCGGGATATACAGGGAGACAGGTCACAATGGTCGGCTGGCCGGTTACAGGGAAGGCGGTGCTTACCAGTGAAGGTGATCCCATGAAGTTTATCTCCTTTGAAGACACCACCGGGATATATGAGACCGTGTTTTTTCCACAGGTCTATAACCGTTACTGCCACATGCTGGGCGCGTCACGACCTTATATAATTAAGGGCAGGGTGGAGGAGGATTTCGGCTCCATCAATGTGAACGTGGGGTGGATCGGGTTTCCTCCGGTTAATTCGCTTGAATCCTCAACCTCCGAATCCTAGAACCCCAATAGACGTCATCCTCAAAAGAATGCCCATGGCCCGAAGGCCTGTCCCTTTTCTTTGTTCCGGATCTCCCGGGCTGGTGATTTCCAGGGGTTACGGCCGTGGGATGCCTACCCCCTCCCTGTTCCCCTCGCGTC
>CAYUYB010000050.1:0-12071 GCA_964449025.1 uncultured Desulfobacteraceae bacterium | reverse complement strand
CTATGAAGGTCTTGAATAATTCGGATTCCTTTTTCATCCTTTTTGACTTTGGCTTTAATTCACTTTTATCGACAAAACTGTACTCTATATTATTCCTTAGATAATTATAAAAGGAATCTACGAGAGAAACCTTCATTAGCCTCAATTCCAGCGCATCTCTCAATATTTCATAAAGTGAGCGCCTCAGTTTTTCACAGTAATTAAGACGTTCTCTGTAAAGCCACATTGTTCGATCTCTAAATAAGGATATATGTTGATCTCTGAAAAACACATTTTGGATATAATCGACAGAGGGTCATTCCATCATTTTCGGCAAGGAGAAAGAAAAAGGATTTTAATTATTATATTCAAATATATCAGAATAGGTTAATCGTCAAGGAAAAAGAGAAATTGGGTCTATGGACCTATTAAAAATCCGTCTTCGTCTCCGGTTACGAAAGGGTTCTTCGCCTGAACCAGTGGGACATCGCGGCATAGCAGGAGATCATTCGTACATTCAACCACTTATTATTTTCTTCTCTTTTTACTTTTTTAGGTGTATAAGCTCCCGCTTCAACCCTTGTATAGAATCTTTATATAGGTTAACAAATATGGCAGAAAAGATTGAACAAATCAGAAATATTGGGATAAGCGCACATATAGATTCAGGAAAAACTACCCTCACTGAAAGGATATTATATTATACCAAAAGGATCTTTGCCGTGCATGAGGTCAGAGGTAAAGACGGAGTTGGTGCAACAATGGATTCTATGGAGCTGGAGAAGGAAAGGGGCATAACCATTTCTTCGGCAGCCACGTGTTGTGAGTGGAAAAATCACAGAATAAACATAATTGATACGCCGGGTCACGTCGACTTTACCATTGAGGTTGAACGGTCACTGAGGGTCTTGGATGGTTCTATCCTGGTTTTATGCGCCGTGGGCGGAGTTCAGTCACAGACTATTACCGTGGACAGGCAGATGAACAGGTATGAGGTGCCGCGGATTGCCTTTATTAATAAATGTGATCGGGCGGGAGCCGACCACCAAAGAGTGCTCGAACAGCTTCGCAGCAAGTTGAATCATAATGCGGTGCTTATGCAGATACCTATCGGGCTGGAAGGACAACTTTCAGGCGTTGTGGATCTTATATCCATGAAGGCGCTCTATTTTGCTGGCCCTTACGGAGAGAATGTTACCGTGGAAAATGTCCCCGATCACCTGCTTGATGAAGCACTGAAAGCCAGAGAACATCTGCTGGATGCCGCCTCCATGTTTTCGGATGAATTAATGGAAGCCGCTATTGATGGTAATGCAAGTGAAGAAATGATTCACATTGGCTTAAGAAGGGGTACCCTCCGCCGTGAAATTACACCTGTATTTTTAGGCTCGGCATATAAAAATATAGGTGTTCAACCCCTCCTCGACGGGATTACGATGTATCTGCCATCTCCCATAGAGGTGGAAAATAAGGCCATGGACCTTAATCAAGGGGGGGAAGAGGTGATATTATCAGCTGATCCTTTAGCCCCTTTGGTAGCGTTGGCGTTTAAACTAGAAGTAACTCCATACGGCCAGCTTACTTATCTGAGAATATATCAGGGTTCCCTAAAAAAGGGGGATGAGATAGTAAATACACGGGACAGGAAGAAGATCAAGGTAGGCAGGCTGGCGAGGATGCATGCAGACAAGATGGAGGACATACCGGATGCAAGGGCAGGGGATATCGTGGCACTTTTCGGTGTTGACTGTTTTTCAGGGGATAGCTTCACGAATGGCAGTTTAAGATATGCCATGACTTCTATCTTTGTCCCGGAGCCTGTTATCTCCCTCAGCGTAACGCCAAAGGATGATAAATCCGAGATCAAAATGGCCAAGGCCATTAACAGATTTGTAAGGGAAGACCCTACATTTCGCAGTTACGTGGATCGCGAATCCGGGGAAAACATTATATCCGGCATGGGTGAATTACAACTTGATATCTATATAGAACGGATTAAAAGGGAATTCGGTGCTGAGGTGGAGACAGGCATTCCACAGGTCTCGTACAGGGAGGCCATATCAGCGAGGGCTGAATTTGACTATATCCATAAGAAACAGACAGGCGGTGCAGGTCAATACGGCAGGGTGGCTGGATACATGGAACCATCGGAAGACGGGACCTATGAATTTATCAATAACATAAAAGGAGGGGTAATACCCACCGATTATATACCTGCTGTTGATAAGGGTTTTCGTTCCTGCCTTAAAAGGGGAAGGTTAATCGGTTTTCCTGTTTTGGGGATGAGGGTTATCATAGACGACGGTCAGTTTCATAGCGTGGATTCATCTGAACTGGCATTTACTCAGGCTGCCATAGGGGCATTTAATCAGGCGTACTTCAAAGCAAAACCTATGGTGCTTGAGCCGATTATGAAAGTATCGGTAGAATGTCCGTCAGAATATATCGGTAACGTAATGTCATCTATTAATCAGCGCAGAGGGATTATCATAAGTTCCACCGAGGATGGCGTGTTCACTGCCATGGACTCGGAAGTACCTCTGGCAGAAATGTTCGGATATGCGACTGTACTAAGATCCTTAACACAAGGCAAGGCCAATTTTACCATGGAGTTTTCGAGATATTCAAAGGCGCCAGGATCCATGGCGGAGGAATTGAAAAAGCGCTTCGCAGAAAGAGTTAAAGGAGGAGGTAAATAAGAATGGATAATTTTACCCAAGTCAGTCCGTTAAAATTACTCGAAATGTCAACAAGAAAAGAATTAGGCCGCGGCAATTTGGGAGTGCTTATGGCACGCGCGGGTGTAGGGAAAACAGCCTGTCTAATCAATATAGCTTTTGACAAACTATTTCGCGGAGAGAAGCTTGTGCACGTATCCTTGGAAGACACGCCGGAAAAAGTCACTTCCTATTACCACATTATATTTTCCGATCTTGTCAGGGAGCTGGATATCCCGGATGAAACCGAGGGCGGGATGTTATTCGATAGAAATAGGATGATACTGGGATACATAAATAACAGCTTTGAAATTAAGAGGCTGAATGATAACCTCAAAACCCTGGTTGACAAGATAGAGTTTGTGCCTGATTCTCTGATAGTTGACGGTATTGATTTCGAAAAAGTGGGTAGAGACACCTTTGAAGGCTTCCTTGAAATCGCTGCGGGTTTTAACGTGGAAATATGGTTTTCGGCCCTGTCCCACAGGCATATTAATGATGTCAACGAAAGGGGAATCCCCTACCCATGCAGCAGGGTGGATGATCTTTTTAGTATTATTATTCAGTTGCAACCAACTCCATCAGGGGTATTCCTTAGACTCTTAAAGGACCATGCTAGCACTGTAACCCAGGGAGCGAGTATAAAGCTCGACCCGAATACCTTTTTGGCAAGTGTCTAGATTTCATCTACGTTAATAAGACATCAATGCCCCTGTGTTTGGAGAGGTCTGGCTTCTCCTGAATTGGTTCGAAGCCAAGGTATAAAGAATACTACTATCATGCCGGGAACGGAGGCTATAAAACTGATTCCAAAGAAAGGCCAGTAGCCCAGCCATCCCGCTAGAAAACCGCTAATTACACCCGATAATACTCCGCTAATGTTCATAAGACCGGTCCCTATGGCAAAATGGGCAGCCTTGAAATCCGAAACGCAAGTTCTCATCAAAAAGGTTACAAGGACGGAGGTGCCCAGCCCTCCGGCGAACTGATCAAAGGCGTGAACAGATGCGATTAGAAAAAGATTACAGACGCCTAATGGAACCATTGTATCAGCGCCGGTGTTTATGATGATATACCTATTGAGAAATAGGGCCAGGAGCATATAGACTATATTGGTGAGGTTCTGGGCCAGCAGAAAGGGCCATAGGGTTTTTTTCAGTGTATATTGAGATATCATCCAGCCGCCTATTATAGCCCCTATGATGGAAAAGGGGAGGCCTACGCCTCCGGAGATCCAGCCGTAATGAACCTTTATTCCCAGGTCTATCATAAATGGGGATGCCATGGATGCCAGCATAGATTCACCCGTACGCATAAGGATAATAAAGGCCAGTACCACTCCGATTCCATCCCTGTCCATGTAGGAGATAAATGCCCGGGAGTAAAAGGAACTCCTGTTACCTAATAGAATGGTTTTTATCTTTTCGTTGAGTATAGCCAATAGGATCAAGCCAGTAAGAAGGCCTATTCCTATCCAGCCGGAGAATGTAATCCTATCTAAGATAGGGAAATATCTCTTGAAATGTTGAAAACATCCAAGGGTAAAGTTCCATTTCAATATTATTAAGGCGGCGATTATTGAAAGAAAAGCGAGAAGGGCCTTAAATCTTAATAAGCTCTTGATGATATCCGAAATAGGGGCCTTTTCTTTCTCGACCTTGGTCAGGAGGAATAGATGGTATATGAAAAGGATAAAGAGAAGAATCCCTGCTGATAAAAACCCTGTTAACCAGTTTATTGTAGCTCCTATGGTTATTATAATACCGGTTCCTGTCATCATGGCTATTCGGTAGGCCATGACCCGGTAGCCAACAAATCTTGCTTGCCCCTTTTCATCAAGTGCCTCCATATAATAACCATCTATCGCGATATCATGAGTTGCGGCTATAAATGACCCTATAAATAATATTATCGCGATTATTTTGATTCCACCGGGGAGGGGTGAAAGGAACGCTACGGCTATTGTCATAATAACCAGCAATGCCTGCATCAAAAGCATCCACCGCCTTTTTGTCCCGAATTGGTCGACCTGAGGACCCCACAGGAATTTCAATACCCAGGGCAGGCCGAAAAGGGAAGTAAGCCCGATAGCCTCGAGACTCACTCTCATATCCCTGAAAAAGACGGATGAGATGATGCGGATTATAGTATAGGGGAATCCCTCGGCAAAATATGTGGTAAAACACCATATATGAGGGGTCTGGAGTATGTTCTTTCTATGATTATTCAAAAGAAATCTGTTTTGACAAGTTAAGCGTTTAAGATTTAAGGTGTTAAATACCTTTTAACATGGAAATATTCAACTTCTATTTTTAAAAGACCGAGTCATCACTTTATAGATTGTTCCAATTGTGAATTGATTTGAAGAAAACATTCTGATATTAATGATTCATATATGTTAAGATATCTTGGATCATACAGAGACTGTTAGAAAGAATTGAACAGGAGGCATTAAGAGATTGAGATGAAGACGGGAAGAAACGCGGATGTGAAGGAAGATTACCTTAAGAACTACAACATCAGGTTAAAGACAAAATCGGATATAGAGGCGATAAAGCTAGCGGGCAGATTAGCGGTTAAGACCCTTGAAATAGTGGAACCTTACGTCAGACCCGGCGTGAAAACGGATGATATTAATACCCTTGTCCATGAATTCACCCTTAAGAACGGCGCGATCCCTGCTCCTCTTAATTATCGCGGTTATCCCAAAAGTGTCTGTATTTCAATAAACGAGGTCATATGCCACGGCATCCCTGACAGCTGTACTTTAAAGGAAGGAGATATAGTCAATATTGATGTGACTCCTATACTAAACGGTTATTACGCAGACACGAGCAAGACCTTTTTTGTCGGAAAACCTTCCTCAGACGCTAAAAAGATCGTTAGTGTGGCCAGAGAAAGTCTAAAAGCGGGCAGGGCCATGGTACGTCCCGGCAACAAAATAGGTGATATAGGGTGGGCCATACAAACCTATGCCGAAAGTCACGGCTGCTCCGTGGTGCGTGAGTTCGTGGGACACGGTGTTGGTTTTGATTTTCATGAAGCCCCCCAGATACCCCATTACGGCACAAAGGGTAGAGGAATAACCCTTGTCCCTGGTATGGTATTTACCATCGAACCAATGATTAATCTAGGAAAAAGAGGCCTTCATATCCTGGATGACGGCTGGACAGCTGTCACGGATGATGGTTCACTTTCAGCCCAGTTTGAACAGACATACCATGTGACTGAATATGGCTTTGAGGTCCTGACCCCATATGACTTAGATTCGCCACTCTTACCTCAAATTTAACTGAAATGAAGGCGGAAATAACAGAAAGGGCCCGTGATCTCGGTTTCATCGCGATAGGGTTTACCAGCCCCGGTAAGCCGCCTTATTTTGATAGATTCCTATCATGGTTATCCGCCCGTGGGCATGCTGATATGTCCTGGATGGAAAGGAATATCGAGGTAAGGGAAGATCCAAGCCTCTTGCTTAGAGGCTGTAATCTGATTATATCGCTGGCCTATCCTTATTCTCCCAAAAAACCATGCACGCCCGACGGCCTGTGCGTATCCAGATACAGCGAACCCGAGAAAGAAGACTACCATCACAGATTGAAGACTACCTGCTCAGAATTGACCTCACTGATCAAGGACATCTATAAGGGCTCCAGGACTAGGATCTGTGTTGATTCATCACCTATCCTGGAGAGAAGCCTTGCCTATTCTTCAGGGATAGGTTTTATCGGTAAAAACAACATGTTGATAATACCCGGCTTCGGTTCATATTTTTTCCTAGCGGAGATATTAACCACGGCTTCCATGAAGATTTCACCTGTTCAGCCCATGAAGAACCAATGCGGATCATGCACTAGATGCCTGGATGCCTGTCCAACCGGCGCTCTTCAAGAACCTTTCCGGATTGACGCCTCCAAATGCCTGTCATACCTGACTATAGAGGATAAAAAAGATCTTAAAAGGTATCAGGGTAAAATGATGGAAGACTGTTTTTTTGGATGCGACAGGTGCCAGGAGGCATGCCCTTTCAATGGGGAGTCGAAGACAAGGGATATCATGCTTCCAAGCTCCAATGAATTCCTTGAAATGGAGGAGGTATCATTTTTAAAAAGATTCGGTGACACTGCATTGGCAAGGGCGGGCATTGAAAAGATAAAGACGAATATCCGCGCTATCAGACCTCAAGAGGATACAGCCTTTCGCCCCAGATTATAGGCCTCCTGCAGGGTCTCCGGGCTCCCCTTAACAGCTGATATCTTCTCAAGACTCCTGAAAAAGATGCCGCCTTGATAGCTCTTATCCAGCGCTTCAAAAAAATATCTGGCAGTCAGTTCGCTCCCCTTAAAAAGATTTTTCCCGTGCGTAGCGCCTACTGCGATCAGATACCCCTTCCCTCTGTCATATCTCTTCCTGGCTTCGGAATCCTTTTCCAGCATCCTCCTGGCCCACATTGCCTGCCCTCTATCTATCACCAGTTTGACCTGACCTGAGAGCCCGTAAAAATAGATAGGAGAGGCCAGAAAGATAACATCAGCCCAATCAAAGAGGGGGTAAATAGTCCGCATTTCATCATCGACAATGCATTTACCTGTCTCGTCACACGCATGACACGCTTGGCACCCTGATATCTTGAGGTCACGGGCAAAGACCTTCCTGATCTCTGAACCGGAGAACGCTGCTCCTTCCAGGGCACTGTCTAGGAGCTGATCGGTGTTTCCTCCCTTACGCGAACTTCCGTAAACCCCCAATATATTCATGACGGTTTTCCTCTTCTAATTTATTAAATCTAAACATGAATTAGAGAAGATAAAATTGTAGAATAATTAGTTTTATTTTTACTTAAACAGCTCCCTGCCCGCGATCATTCTCAATACCTGGTTGGTCCCCGCGTATATCTGGATGAGCTTGGCATCCCTCATCATCCTCTCTAGGGGATTATCTTTCATATAACCGTATCCACCCATTACCTGTACAGCATCGGTGGTTACTCTCATAGCGTTATCTGAGGCAATAAACTTGGCCATGGAGCAAAATAGCGGGATCTTACTCCTTTCTTTTCGGTCAAGGTATGTTGCCGCTTGGTATGTCAGAAGCCGGGCTGCTTCTGTGTTGGCTACCATGTCAGCAATCATAAACTGGATTGCCTGGAAGCCTGAAATGGGTCTATCAAACTGTTCCCGCTCCTTTGCATACCTGATAGCCTCATCAATGGCCCCCTGGGCGAGGCCTACTGCCTGGGACGCTGTAAACATGCGGGCTGTTTCAAGTGCTACCATCATGCAGGCTAATCCGTCGCCTTCCTCCCCGATCCTGTTTTCCACAGGGACCACCAGATCATCAAAGAAGAGCTCACAATTAGTACAGCCCCTCATCCCCATCTTGTTTTCATTCTTCCCGTAAGTTAGACCCCTGGACCCCTTATCGACCGTAAAGGCCGAGATCCCCTTTGATCTTTTATCAGGATCGGTATAGGCGAAAAGTGTTATGGTATCGGCGATGGTGCCGTTGGTAATAAAGCATTTTTGACCATTGATGACGTAGTTGTCTCCCTTGCGTATCGCTCGAGTCTTCATGGACAGGATGTCCGATCCGGCAAACGGCTCGGTGGCGGCAAAACAACCGATTTTACCCTTATTGAATCCCGGAAGATACCTCTGTTTCATCTCCGGGCTTGCTTTGTGCAGGATGGGCAACAGGCCGTCCGCATGAGAGATAAGGATAAGCGCGCAAGACGCGCAGACCTTTGAAATCTCCTCCAGGATCAGAGAAAACAGCAAAAAACTGGAACTGATGCCACCATATTCCTGGGGGATGAGTGGCGCCAATAGGCCGTTCTCTGTAAATACCTCTATCAGATCCATGGGAATTTCCCCTTTTTCATCTATCTCAGCAGCCCTGGGTTTGATCTTTTCCTTTGTAATCTGTTGCACTGTATTAAGGATTATCCTCTGCTCCTGGTTCAGCTCTATCATTTCCATTTTCCTCCAATCTTATAACATCACTATATTGAGCGCAGCCTCAAATATATGTTGGCTAAAAAGGCGTACTGAGTCTATATAACATAAGAGATATAATTTCAAGGACGAGTTTGTAAGTGGCTCTATATTATTGCGACCCGATATCTTATCTGTTAAATAAAAAGGTAATACAAGGAGGATGGCAAGGTGAAACATATCGGCAGACTTCACGTATTAACCGATGTTGTGCTGCAAGATCGCTTTAGTCATCTCGAGCTCACGGCTATGGCAATATCAGGTGGAGCAGATACAATTCAATTTCGTCAAAAAAACGGGTCAACCAGGGAACTTATTGAAATCGCGAAAGAAATGAGGATATTGTGTTCAAGAGCCGGGGTAATATTCATTGTAAACGACCGAATAGACATCGCCATAGCATCTGGTGCAGACGGAGTTCACTTGGGTCAGGACGATTTTCCTATATCTCTCGCTCGCGATCTTCTGGGACATGATAGGATTATAGGTGGATCAGCATCAAGCATTGAAGAGGCACGAAAATGTCTTTCAGAAGGTGTTGACTATATAGGTTTCGGACCTATTTACCGAACCAAATCAAAACATGACGCCGGCCCGCCCTGCGGTATCCATGCTATGAAACAAGCAATTAATGAGATACCTCTACCGTTTATAGCCATAGGAGGAGTGGATTCAAATAATATTCACGAGTTGATTCGGGCAGGGGCGCATGGTATTGCGGTAATCTCTGCGGTTTGTTGCAAGCGGGATCCTGAAAAGGCAACAAGGGCATTGAAGGAGGCATTGAATTATGGTTCAAATATTGGCTGAAATAGGTGAATTCGGATTGATCCGGCATATCAATGAACTTCTGGAAAAGGCAGGGATTGTTAGCGGCGGACTAACACTGGGAATTGGGGATGATTGTGCTTGTTTTCGCCCCAAAGAGGGGCTCGAAATCCTTGTTACCTGTGATTGTATGGTTGAAGGGACACATTATCTGAATCAATATATGACCGCCGTGGATATAGGAAGGCGCGCGATGGTTATGAACATAAGTGACATCGGTGCTATGGGCGGTTATCCTCTCTACGCACTTATCTCCCTGGGCTTGAGACAGGTTACGCCTATAAAGGATATCGATGATATTTATCAGGGTATTCTTGAAGAACTAAAACCCTTTAACGCCTCTGTGATAGGAGGAAACATAACCAGGTCGGAGCACTCTAATTTTATAGATATTACATTAATAGGGGAAGCGGAAAAGGATGTTATATTGCGTCGTTCAACCGCCGGAATAGGCGATGCCGTTCTTGTAACCGGCTACCCGGGTCAGGCGGCCGCGGGTCTGAGACTGCTGCTTGATGGTCAAAAGGAGAGATATCCTGAGACCCATCCACTTATTTCCGCGTATACCACACCGGTTCACAAGGCCAGAGAAGGCAGGGCCATCGCTAAATCAGGTCTGGCTACCTCAATGATAGACATCAGCGACGGCCTTATCGGAGATCTGCGACATATATGCGAAGAGAGCAGGGTGGGGGCCGAAATATTCCAGGAAAGGCTTCCCGTAAGTGAATATATGAGCAGGATTTATTCAGACTCGAGGCGCCTGTATGATATGATACTTAATGATAGCGACGACTATGAATTGATTGTCACGTGCCCGCCGGAAAATATCCAAATAATACGCTCTGTTGTTGCTGAAATAAATAATGTGCCTGTCTCCGAGATCGGGAAAATCACGGATGCCTCGGAGGGGTTGAAGATCATCTTGTCGGATGGATCAAGGCGTGATCTAAATTCTCATGGATGGGACCATTTCAAGAAATAGGCGGCGTATAGGACATTCGCCTTCGCGCTTTAGGGCTTCGGAGTGGCATGGGGCGAAGGAGTGAGGCGCAGGGTGTAAATCACTCCCTCTCCCCTTTTAGGTGGCAGTGGAGGCAATCAAGAGAGGATAAAGGATAATAAAAAATGACATATGACACAAGACTTGCTCACAAGGCATCCACTAATCTAGCTGCACTGAGGGATAAAAGACCGCTGGTTCACAATATCACCAATTTTGTGGCCATGAATTATACGGCCAATGTACTTTTGGCAGCCGGCGCATCTCCCGTCATGGCTCATGCCATTGAGGAGGTGGAGGAGATGGTTTCCGCATCCGACGCGCTCGTCCTTAATATAGGTACTCCAGATCCTGCCTGGGTTAAATCCATGCTGATGGCTGGCAAAAAGGCGAATGAACTGGATATACCCGTTATATTAGATCCCGTGGGATCGGGTGCCACCGCCTTCCGAACCGAATCAGCGAAAAGAATTATCAACAAGGTCTCCATTAATATAATAAGAGGCAATGCGTCAGAAGTCCTTTCCCTGGAGAATAATAGATCATCGCGCACAAAAGGGGTTGATTCCATCCATAGAGTCGACGAAGCGGCCGAATCAGCAATAACCTTGGCAAAAAAAGTGGGGATTACACTGGCCATTACCGGTGAAATTGACCTGGTGACCGATGGGGACAGGACTTTGAGGGTGTCTAACGGACACCCTTTGATGGGCAGGGTGACCGGTACCGGCTGTGCTGCCACTGCTATTATCGCGGCCTTCCTTGCCGTAGATAATGATCCTGTTACAGCATCATCCACAGCCCTGGCCTACTTTGGACTAGCTGGAGAGAAGGCAGCGGAAAAGGCCGATTCCCCGGGAAGTTTTATGATAGCTTCCCTTGACGCGCTTTATATTATTGACGGAGCCCAATTAAAAAAGGGGTCTAAGATCTCAATCTAATGCCTATTCGTAAATCAAGGGCTTTAGTACCCAGGGCTTGTAACGCAAGTCCAGCCGCATATCATGCTGGCCAAGGAGAACCAGTACTGTGATACAGCCAGACAAAACGGATCGGGCATCGCATGTTCACAGGATGTTCAGGAGTATCTCGGGTCGTTACGATCTTATGAACCGGTTGATGACCTTTGGAAGGGACATCTCCTGGCGTCGTTTCATGATAAGGATGGCGCACGTGCGCAAAGGTGGGGCAATCCTGGATGTGGGGACCGGTACCGGTGATATTGCCCTTGAGGCATTAAGGATTGATCCGACGGTACGCGTAACGGGCGTTGATCTGACTTTGGAGATGATAGAGAAAGGCCGAAACAGGGATGACTCGAAGACTGTAAGATGGTGCAGGGCGGACGCGGAGCGATTACCCTTTCGTGATGCCACTTTCGATGCGGTCACTTCCGGATTTCTTATAAGGAACGTGAATGATATCCGGTCGATCTTCAAGGAGCAAATGCGTGTGGTAAAACCCGGAGGCTATGTTGTCTGTCTTGATACCTGTCCTGTACCGCATAATATCATAAGGCCCTTTATCCTGTTCTATTTAAGGATATTCATT
>CAYUYB010000049.1:3015-12270 GCA_964449025.1 uncultured Desulfobacteraceae bacterium | reverse complement strand
GGGGCGGGTCATGCAGGGCCAGACGTCCGGCAGACTGAAGCATCATAAATGATACGGGATTTGTTGCATCATTGCCGTATCTATCAACGCCGCCTATGGTCATCAGCTGGCCGCTTGTATATCCGGGGCCGGTAAGCGTGGCAAAGTAAGGCCATATTTTGTTCATTTCAGCTACTTTCAAATAGAACAGGTCCAGAAGTTCCTGTGCCCTTTCATGGGTGATAGTACCGGCGGCAATATCAGCTTCATAAAATTTACCAAGATACTGGTCTACACGGCCGAAGCTGATACCATGTTGCTGACCGTCAAGGCACATGGAGAGCTGATACATATACATACATTGCACTGCCTCATGGAAATTACCACACGGACCCTCCATTATCCGGTTGAGCACATGTGCCATTTCTTCCAGTTCTTTTTTTCGCCCCGGATTGGTTTCAATTAAAGCCAATTGTTTGCATTTTTCGCCGTATCTTTTTGAGAAAGTAATCAAACCATCGCATACAATGGTAACGGCGCGATAAAAATTATATCTGGCAACACTATCTCCAAACATTACGCCTTCCAGTTCATCCATTTTTGCCTGAGCTTCCGCCCTGATTGCGCCGAAACCTTTATTGATAGCCTTGTCAAAATTGGCGACAAAATGACCGACAGGAGATTGGCTTGTATCCTTTATTCCAAAAGTCACAACGCCGTTCCCTGCATGTTTATGATAACCCAGGGGAATATATTCATCCACCTTTGCGCTAAGACACTCCTTTAACCAGAAATCACCGGTGCTTAAAACATAGTCGGCATCTTCAGGATCAACTATATATGGATCGCACTCCCTGTGCGGTATTGAGCCTTCCCTGAGCTCGTCCAGGAGCCAGCGGATAGATATCTCCGGGTAAAGCGCGCAGGCCCTGTATGAAGTGGCCTGCCAGCCAACGATCACTTCATCTTCGTTGATCAAGACAGGCAGTTTTTCACAGAGATTCCTAAAATTCTTTGCTCTTTTTAGAATACCCTGCAATTGAGGGTTTTCCTTATAAAAATCCGTTACAATCTTATAACGGGCTATACACATCTTTGGCCTGGTTGAGCGATATCTGTCACGTACTCTTTTAACGCGATCTGTAACCGGGCTTAGTTCATACATTTTATTCCTCCCGAAGGACTTCTTTTGTTTATGATAGAACCTGCTTTCCGGAATGAGTATACGCCAAAATTACAAACCGGGCAACCACATTAGGCAATGTGTTATGGGAGAGGGTTTGCCGGAAGGATCACGGAATAGCCTGGCAGATACACACACCCCGAGTGTTATGCAGATAGCAGCACTATGGAAGGCGGACTCCAGCGCAATATCCTGCGGCTGAATGTATTTGACATATAAGGCAAATTGGATAAAATTAAAAAATAAGCGAATCTTAATTAAAGGCGCTGCGAGGGTCACGATCATGGTTGTCACGCCCCTGATGCATTTATAGCTGGAGTGTATGATTAAAGGGAAGATTTGTTAAGCAGGGCAAAGGAGATAATTTGTTAGAGAAAGGAATATTGAAATGAATGCGAGAAAAAGAATAAGGAATGGTTTGCATTATATCCTTGCGGTCTTACTGGCCGTAGTCTGGATGATATCAGGCGGATGTACTGAAAAGAAACAAAAAGTGTATCATGTGGGCATCCTGTCAGGCTTGAATTACTTTGCCGATACAGCGGACGGATTTAAGGAAGGGATGACCGATTTAGGATATATCGAAGGCAGTAACATAATCTATGACCTGCAAAAGTCCACCTTTGACACGGATGCATATAAAAGGATACTCAATAGATTCGTGGCAGACAAGGTTGATTTGATTTTTGTCTTTCCTACGGAAGCGACCCAAGAAGCAAAGGGAGCTACCAAAGGAACCGACATCCCTGTAATTTTTGCCAATGCTTTCATAGAAGACACGGGCATAGTAGACAGCGTGCGGCAGCCCGGCGGCAATATAACCGGCGTGCGCTGGGCGGGCCCGGACATCGCGGTCCAGCATTTTGAGATAATGCGTGAGCTGGCGCCGGGTGCCACGCGCATGTTCGTACCATACCGCAAGGGTTATCCCATTGTAAAGAGCCAGCTCGAGGCGCTAAGACGGGCGTTCGCGGTAGAAGGTTTGACCATGATCGAGCTTCCGGCGAGCAGTGCCTCAGAGCTGGAGGCAGAGTTTAACATGAAGGCGGATTCGGCCAATGGCAAGACAGACGCTATCCTGATGATAGCCGAACCACTTTGTGTGACGCCCGAGGTGTTTGAAGTAATCGGCAAATTCGCAGATGAACGCAATATCCCGGTTGGGGGCACCTTAATATCCGTCGGCGGACACGAGTCTGTCTTTGGATTTATTCCTCAAGACATTCCCCAGGGCAGACAAGCCGCATATTTGGCGGACAAGGTATTGAAAGGCGCCAGAGCAGGCACGATCCCTGTTATCACGGCCGAGTGTTTCTTGCAGATAAACTTCAAAGCAGCCAAGAGACTCGGGATAACAGTGCCTGAGGGCCTTTTGAGCAGGGCAAACGAGATAATCCGTTAATTGATATTACTAAGAAGGATATTGCATATGATGAATCAAAAAAACTCACTTAATTTCAGGCAAAAAATAGCCCTTACAGCTATTTTGATTATGGCTTGTTTATGTATAATCGGTTGCGGTGAGAAAAAAGTTAAAGTATACCATGTGGGCATCCTGGCAGGCCTGGATGCATTTTCTACAGTGGCCGACGGTTTTAAGGCAAAGATGACCGAGTTGGGTTATATGGAAGGCAAGGACATCGTATATGACCTGCAGAAAACCAACATGAATCCTGTTGAAATAAGACAAATACTGAAAAGATTTGTTGATGCGAAGGTTGACCTTATTTTCACGTTTCCAACAGAACCTACCATAAAGGCCAAGTCAGCCACAAAGAATACGGGAATTCCCCTCCTCTTTGCCTATGCCAATATTGAGGGTGTTGACTTGGTGGACAGCGTAAGCAGGCCGGGCATCAATATCACGGGCGTGCGAAATCCAGGGCCTGACCTGGCTGTAAAACCCTTTGAGATTTTATGCGAGATTGTGCCTGGGATAAAAAGATTGGGCATAATCTATAATGTAAATTACCCTGCCAATAAATCCGCGCTCGAATTGCTGCGCCCTGCGGTTTCCGCCACAGGCATAGAATTGGTTGAAGTTCCGGTAAGCATCATGGAAGAAATCGACAGAGATCTGCGGGCAAGGAACAAGGCGGCTGATATCGGCATGGACGCTATTTTGATCATGCCGGATGATTATACCCAGTCGCCCCCGGGCTGGGAAATGGTCAGCAGATTTGCGTATGAACATAAAATACCTATTGCAGGCGCTGCACACTTTGAGACGTCTTACGGAGCTGTTTTCAGCTATGCCCCAGACAATGTTGAGGCCGGCCACATGGCTGCGCACTTGGCCGATAAGATCTTCAAAGGCGAATCACCGGGATCGTTAATGGTGGTTACTCCGCCCTCCTACCTCATATTGAATTACAAACTTGCGCAGGAGCTTGGAATAAAGGTGAGTGAAGGTGTGTTGAGCCAGGCAAAGGAGATAATTCGTTAAATTGTCGAAGCTTGAAGTAAAAAACAAGGAATTTCCAGAGAAGGGTTTGCCGGAGGGATTAAGGTGAAAAAGTTTATTAAGAGGTGATTAAGATGAGTGTTGATGAACGGGTTGGATCTATACAGCGAATGGTGGTTTTGGCTCTGTTGGTTGTAATCTGCGTGGCTTTGAGTGGTTGTGGTGAAAGGAAGGAAAAGGTATATCGGGTAGGTATTTTATCTGAAGTAAAAGGTTTTGACTCTATAGCAGAGGGTTTCAAGGCCGGTATGGCTGAGTTGGGCTACATAGAGGGCAAAGATATAACCTACGATATCCAGATAGCGAACATGGAACGATCGCAAGTAAGAAGCGTTGCAGAAGGATTGGTGCAGGATAAGATTGACTTGATTTTTTCATTCCCCACCGATGCGAGCGTCGCAGCTAAGCACGCCACCCAGGGGACAGACATCCCTGTGGTCTTTGCCAACGCCAACATAGAAGGTTCCAATCTGGTAGAGAGCGTTCGCCAACCAGGCGGGCATATAACCGGTGTTCGCTTTCCAGGACCGGACAACGATGTCATGCGTCTTGAGTTCTTGCACGAGTTGGTGCCACAGGCCAAGCGAGTTCTGGTAGCCTATAATCCCGGTTATCCTACCACCCAAGGAGTGCTTGAGGCATTGTGCCCGGCCGCCTCCGCCATGGGCATAACGTTGGTGGAAGATCAGGTCATCAGTGTGGAAGAACTTCAGGCTTCTCTGCAGAAGAGGGCCTCCTTGGATGATATCGGCATTGATGCTATTCTGCTTATGCCTGACTTTATCAACCATTCACCTGATGGCTTTGCAGCGATCGTCGATTTTGCGAATGCACACAAAGTTCCTATCGGCGGTGGCGCTAGCTTTACAGCTGATAATGGCGCCGTGTTCAGTTTTGTCCCTGACTTTTTTGAGACGGGCATGCTTGCCGCTACGCTGGCCGACAAGATATTCAAAGGAACCCCGGCCGGTACCATGCCGGTGGTCACACCTGAGAATCATTTGAGGCTCAATTACAGAGTAATCGAAGAACTGGGACTGACCGTGAATGAAGGTTTGTTAAGCAGGGCAAAGGAGATAATTCGTTAAATTGTCGAAGCTTGAAGTAAAAAACAAGGAATTTCCAGAGAAGGGTTTGCCGGAGGGATTAAGGTGAAAAAGTTTATTAAGAGGTGATTAAGATGAGTGTTGATGAACGGGTTGGATCTATACAGCGAATGGTGGTTTTGGCTCTGTTGGTTGTAATCTGGGTGGCTTTAAGTGGTTGTGGTGAAAGGAAGGAAAAGGTATATCGGGTAGGTATTGTATCCGGAGCAGGGGCTTTTATTGAAATAGCCGATGGCTTCAAGGCCAAAATGAACGAGTTGGGCTACATAGAGGGCAGGAACATCGTCTATGACCTCCATGAATTGGACGCTGATCCTGCAGGGGAAGAGCGGGTCGCCAGGAAATTTGTGGAAGACAAGGTTGATTTGATTTTCGCCTTTCCAACCGGGCCGTCATTTGCGGCTAAGGCTGCCGCCCAGGGGACAGACATCCCGGTGGTTTTTGCCCTGGCAGGCATAGAAGGCAATAACCTGGTGGAGAGCGTGGCCAAACCAGGCGGGAATATCACCGGTGTTCGTTTTCCGGGCCTGGAGAGCACGGTTAAGCGTCTGGATATCCTGCACGAGTTGGTGCCGCAGGCCAACCGGATCTATATAATCTATGATCGTAACTACCCCAATGCACCCATCGCGATTCAGCAGTTGCGCCGGGCAATCCGGGACATGGGTTTAACCCTGGTGGAAGATCCTATCAACAATCTGGAGGAACTACGGGTTGCCCTGCAGAAGAGAGCCGCGTCAGAGAATATCGGCGTTGATGCCATCCTGATTATGCCTGAGATTCTTACCCAGACGTCTGAAGGTTTCGGGGAGATCATCAAATTTGCGAATGAACATAAAGCGCCTGTTGCCGGTGGTATGGCCTATACCGCAGACCTTGGGGCTGTGTTTAGTTATAGTCCTGAACCTTTTGAAATCGGCAGACTCGCCGCTATCCAGGCAGACAAAATATTTAAAGGAACCCCGGCCGGCACAATCATGGTTGTCACCCCCATGATGTATTTGCGGCTGAATTACAGAGTGATCAAAGAACTGGGACTGGACGTGAGCGAGGGTTTGTTAAGCATTGCAAAGGAGATAATTCGTTAAATTGTCCGAGATTAAAACAGAAAGAACAGGAAAGTTCCGGAGCTTGACGGTTACTTTGGCTATTTCTTTTTTGGCCTTGAGTGCCGTGGTCCTTCTGATTGCCACTAGCTTGGATATGTATTTCGGTTTCCAGAACCAGGCAGATTTGGTTGCCGCTCAGCAGCAATTAATCGCTCACGAGGCGGCGGATTCGGTCAAGGGATTTATTCAAGAAAAATTTGAGGTATTGGAGACGGCGAGCAGTATTGGCAGTCTGGCAACGGCCAGCCCGGAGGAGCAGAAATTGGTCATGGATAAGTTGATGGGCCTTGAACCTGCCTTTCGTCAGTTGATCCTGTTAAACCCACAAGAAGAGGAATTACAAAGAGTAGCGCGTGTATCAAACCTGGCGTTAGAGGAATGGACCGGACAAATGGAGAGAGAGTCGTTTTCTGAAACCATTAAGGGACAAAGATATATCAGTCCGGTGTATATTGATAAAGTAACCAGCGAGCCGCTGATGATAATGGCTGTCCCGATCAGGGATGTCTTCCGTGTTTATAGTGGGATGCTGGCGGCTGAGATAAACTTGAAATTCATGTGGGATCTTGTAGGCAGAATGAAGATTGGTGAAACGGGCGTGGCCTACGTGGTGGACAAACTTGGCAATCTAATAGCTTTCGGCGATATAAGTCGTGTTTTAAGGGGAGAAAGACTAATCCATTTGCAGGAAGTGGCCGAATTTGTACAAGGCGATGTATCAGCTCATAAAGATGATGCCGAGATATCGGAGGGTATCAGAGGCAATCGAGTCGTAGCTAATCACGCGTATATTGGCAGTCCTGATTGGGCGGTTTTAGTTGAATTGCCCGTCCTGGAGGCATACCAGCCTGTAATCAAGGCGCTTACACGATCGTTATTATTTATGCTAATTTCCTTTGTCGTGGCCGTTATGTCAGGGATCTATCTCTCCAAAAAGATAACAAAACCGATCATAGATCTGAGAGATGCTACCAGAAGAATCAGCAAAGGTGATTTGAATACTCAAATAGGAATTAGATCAAATAATGAAATAGGGGAACTGGCTACAAGTTTCAACCAGATGGTTGAAAATCTAAACAGGACAACGGTTTCGCGTGATGAACTTGCAGAAGAGGTGCTTGAACGCAAGAAAGCTGAGGAGGCTCTCATAGAAGCCAGAAAGCAGGCAGAAATAGGCTCAGAGGCAAAAAGCCAGTTTTTAGCGAATATGTCGCATGAAATTAGGACTCCCATGAATGCCGTTATAGGGTTTACTGCGTTGTTGCAGGATACCAACCTTGATGAAGTGCAGAGGGAATATGTAAAGACGATGCACAGTAGCGGGAATCTCTTACTTGCGCTCATTAATGATATCCTGGATTTTTCAAGAGTTGAGGAGAAAGATTATGAGCTTGAGTGCATTGACTTTGATTTTATGTATCTTATTGAGAGTGTATTATCGATGATAAGATCCAAAATGGTCGGGAGTTCTGTTGATGTACTCTACCGTATGGAAGAGGGGCCGAGATATTTCAAGGGGGATCCGACACGTATCCGTCAGATATTGATTAATTTGATTGGTAATGCGATCAAGTTCACTGAGAAGGGAGAGATATTTGCAACGGTAGGCTTGGATCCAAGTGACAGACAGGGAGATGGCGCGCCAGGCGTGATCCGCACGCTGAAAGTGACTGTTAGAGATACAGGTATTGGTATCCCGGAAGATAAAAAGGAGTCGATATTCGAGATATTCACGCAGGCTGATACTTCAACGACCCGTAAATATGGCGGTACGGGATTGGGATTGTCTATTGCAAAGGCCTTTGTGGAGAAGATGGAGGGAGAGATTTGGGTGGAATCGGAAGAGGGGAAAGGTAGCGAGTTCATTTTCACCTTGAAACTCGCGCAGGCAAAACCGATTATTGAGGCCGAAATAGAACCAATAAGTGTCGAGTCTTTGAAGGGAAAGCGGGTGGTTATAGTTGATGATAATCATCATGCGGGCGAAATATCCAAGGAATACTGCATGACTGCAAAAATGGACGTTCTATTTATCGCCCATTCAGCACAGGAAGCTCTATCGTTTCTCGCATCAGAAAGGACCCTCCCTGACCTTGTAATCAGTGATATAATGATGCCTGAAATGGATGGATATGAATTCATTGAAAAAATTCGGGAAGATGAAAAGCTAAGGGATCTAAAGGTCATAGCCACTACATCAGATGCGGTTCCCGGTCAATCGATACACGCAAAGATGAAGGGTTTTGACGGGTATTTAGCAAAACCGATTATTCGCAGAGAACTGGTGAATGTAATCAGGGCCGTGTTCGGTGATAAACGTAAAGAAGAAACCCATATTATTACGCGTCATTTGGCCGAGGAAGTCTTGTTTAAGGGGCTTCGGGCATTGGTGGCGGAAGACAACCCGGTAAACATGAAACTGGCAGAGGCATTACTTAGCAAATACGGGCTCATTATTGATAAGGCAACGAATGGGAAGGAGGCCGTTGAGAAGCTGAGGGCTAATAATTCGTACGATGTCATTCTTATGGATATACAGATGCCGGAGATGAATGGAATAGAAGCAACAGAGATAATTCGTAATGAGATAAATAAAGAGATCCCGATTATCGCACTCACGGCCGGGGTGCTGCGGGAAGACCGTGATCAGGCGATTGCGGCAGGAATGAATGATTTTGTAGAAAAACCGATTAAGTTAGACCGGCTAAAGGAGATTCTACGGCAATATTGTGTGTAGTATCTGCCGCTGTACTCTAAAAATCGCGCCAGTTACCACTAATTAAGGCTAAAATTCTATTCCTTTTTAGTGTGATTCACTAGCGGATTATTTCCTTTGCACGGCGTAATAGACCTTCACTTGCGGTTAATCCTAATTCTTGGATGGCCTTATAATTCAGCCAGAGATAATTCTCCGGTGTAACCAATGGAATCGTGCCGGCTGGAATGCCGTTGAATATTTTTTGGGCTGAAAGGGCGGCTAGCTTTCCCATTTCCCATTCGTCAGGCAGAAAGGCAAATACCGCTCCCTGCTCAAGGGTAAAGGGGACCCCCCCGCCAACAGGGAGGTTATGTTTGTTCGCGAATTCAATGATGGCCGTAGATGCGTCCCGTGACTGTGAAAGGCCTTCGGGCAGCAATAGAATGGCATCAATATTGATTTTGCCGGATGCCTCCAGCTTTTGCAGGTCTGCCTCGACGTCCTCGATTGTATGGTTGGGCTCTTCCAGGAGTTCTATGTCATAGGATGAAGCGGCTTTACGCAATGCTTGAGTTATAGCCACCGCATTGGGATACTCGGGATTATACGTGGCCCAAATCTGCTTGGTTTCGGGTTTTATTTCGAGCATTAATTCCAGGTGGTTAACCGTGTTATCCGGACCGGGAAAGCGCACGCCGGTAATATTTCCGCCGGGA
>CAYUYB010000049.1:0-3005 GCA_964449025.1 uncultured Desulfobacteraceae bacterium | reverse complement strand
TCAATGGGGATATTCCCCTCTACGCCGCACATTGCAAACAGTACCGGGATGCCCGCCCCCTGAGTGAGTTCATAGGCGATGACGCTTGCTTGGGTAGGGAAGGAAAAAATGAGGTCGAAATGGTCCTTTATAAATTGCTCGACGGCTGCTTCTTGTCCCTCGGGATCAGAGTCCTTTATCTGAACATCATACACTATGTTCTTACCTTGCTTATATCCCAACTCAGCCATACCGGCCTTAAAACCGTCAGCAATAGCCATGAAAGGGGAATAGTCTGTCACAATGCCGACGTGGTACACTTTTGGCTTCTTTTCAGTGCAACTGCTAAGACTTATGCATACAGCAACCGTTATTAAAAGCAAACTGGTTATGAAAAACTTCCCTTTTCTATACATATCAATATCCCTTTCAACCTTTATATAAAATGACATAGATTTTTATAAAAATCCAAAGAAAAATTTTAGCATAGAAATATATTTTTTGTCACAAACACTTATTCCATGTGATGGACAGGATATGTCAAGACAAGAACTGAGGTAGTTTTTGCTTACTGCGATGCTGCTTCTATATGTATGATAATGACCTGTTTTCTGAAAGTGAGTATACGCCAGAATTACGAACCTAGCGAGTATATTAGTCAATGTGTTATGGGCGACGGTTTGCCGGAAGGATCTCTGACCAGCCTTGCAAATAGCCAGACCCCGGCTGCCATACAGATAGCAGCGCCGTAGAATGTGAACTCCAGGTCAAGCCAGTCGGCCACGGCACCCAGTATCACCGGCCCGATACTGTTGCCTATGTGCATGGCCAGCATGAACATGGTTATGCAGGCCCCCATTCCATAAGTGCGGCCTTCATGCACGATGTAGGCATTGGCAGCGGGCATCGCAAAGGCGTGCCCCACCGCTGCAGAAATATAGACGATGAGCAGTAGCCAGAATCCTCCGGTCAAAGGCAAAAGGGCGATGGCGGCGACTGAGGCCAGGCCACCCCAGATCACCATGGACCGGCGGTTCCACCTATCCGCCAAACGGCCGGTATAAGACTGGACTATCGAAACAGGAGACCGCATTGCCAGCAGGATTCCGATGAGACTGGCACTCATGCCAATCCTCAGGTCTGCAAAAAGCGGTATGAAGGCCATAAGAGTTGAGGTGCCTATGCCAATCGTCAAGCGATAACTAAGTGCACCCTGCATGATACGGCTTTTCAATGGAGCAAGGATAGTAGCGTGCTCGCGGGCCGCGGTCCTACGTGGCATCTCTTTCAGGAAGAGGAGCGTGGCAATCAGGCCTAGGACATTCAAGACCGCCATGACCAAAAAAGTGGTGCGGATATCGAAGGCATCGGTAAGAACTCCTCCAACCAGAGGACCCATGCCCACACCCGCGAAGAGAACCGCATTGAAATACCCCATCCACCTTCCTTCGTCGCCCTCAGGGGTGATGTCTCCAAGGTATGCCTGAGCGATGGGCAAATGAGCCGAGGCGCCGAGTCCCTGAACGAATCGCCAGAGGATGAGATGAAGGGGCCTTTCGGCAAACATGAGTCCCACCGATGAGATAGCAAGAATTATAAGTCCTGCGCTGAGGAAGGATTTCCGTCCGAAACGGTCCGAGAGCCGTCCGACAAAAAGAAGGGTAACGATGCCCGTCATGCTAAAGGCTGACTGTACCAGACCTACCTCCATGGAGGAAGCGCCCAGGGTATTGGCATAGATAGGAAGAAACGGCGCGACAATGCCCATACCCAGCATAGATATGAACATGCTTGCTACAAGGACTGCAAAAGCCTTTTTATTCATACGGATGGCCTCAAATCCCAGGGAGTTAATCGGCCGGATGGGCCCGGCTTGAAAAGATGACGATGGATGGGTCCTGTGATCTCCTGGAGTTGGTTCTTTAAAAACACAGGAACTTACTTCTCAGAGCGAGTATATGCCAAAATTTCGATAGGTTGTCAAAAAATAACCGATACAACACCGCTATATTGAAATGCCGACTTGCTTACATACAGCATGCCAAGTATTTAAGGTAATTTAATGCGGCATTCATTATTCAGGGGTAAGGGAACAACAGAGCGGATGGTATCATATTGGATAACGCGGGGAAATCCCTGGCAAATATTAGAAAAAATTGATTTTTTTCTTTTTAATTTTTTTTATGTTGCTTATATACCTACATCTAATTAGGACAATTATAAAATATTTATCTTTAGCCGAATGTTATGACACTTTGTTAGACACAATTAAAACTAATTTTTATTTAGACTGATATCGTGTTAATTTAAGAAAGAGATCCCCTAAAAAGAACTCCTTTAAGACCAGATTAGTGGACCCAGCATGGGCTGGAATGGAAATGTCGCAAAAAATGTTTTAAATTACAGAATTTGTATTGACTTGTGTCGAATTCCTGTTTATGAAAATAAACTTTAAATTTTGTTAATATTAATATTTTCCATACAGCATATCATCGAGTTTTACATCACCGCCGTTCTCTAAACTGAAGCGTTGTAAAATAATTACTAAATAGGTAATTTTTATGGGATATCGCAATGTGCCGCAACATTTCAGTCCGGCAAGGGTGGAAGCAGGTAATCAATTATAAAAAGGCATTTGAGGGTAATTATAGATGAACCAAGATTATATCGGAGGATAACAGTGGCAAAAAACAGATATGAAAAACTCTTTTCACCATATCACATAGGTAAGGTTCAGTTAAAAAACAGGTTCATTAAGACAGCAGCACAGACATATTTTTTCGAATCAGGAGAGAAGCGTGTCGGCAGCATAGCATTGGCATTCTATGAAGCTGTAGCCAAGGGCGGTGTTGGGCTTATCATAGTTGAAACGCCTGCCATGGAGTGGCCGTTGCTCGAGGAAGGGGATCGCAGGTTTCGCGTTGATAATGACAAGTATATAGAAAATATCTCTGAATTAACCGCAGCTATACATAAACACGATTGTAAGGCATTTGTTCAATTCTATCACCGCGGCCCGTGGGGGA
>CAYUYB010000048.1:10496-12499 GCA_964449025.1 uncultured Desulfobacteraceae bacterium | reverse complement strand
CCGCCAAACACGTATGCAAGCGTGGCACACAGCCGAATATCAACCGAGCGAAGCCCTCCCCCGCCAACGTATTTCCAAAGACGTTAGGGGCCGTGATGCCCCGCCGAAGGAGAGCGTAGTATTGGCGCCGGTTGGCCAGCTCGACGCACGGTTGCGACCGACAGAGGGAGCAATCACAAGTTCAACGCAGGGACGGGGTTGATAACGGAAAGGCTTTTATCGGACCTTTCCGCTTCACTTGTGCGAGTGGAGGAGTGGCAAAATCTTATGAAAATTGAAATTGATAAGAAAAGCATCATATGTAGGAATTTTAGCGCTTCTTGTAGCGATAATTGGTGTCTATACTCTTCAATACCGTCTTCCTGTTGGCCCCATTATCGTTGGGATGGCCTTTATTCCACTAGCTGGGCTACTAGTAGCTAAGAGATCCCTAATGGGTGCAATTCCAGATATTATTTTTGGAGCAATTGACACTGGATTACTTACTATTCCAGCTCTATGGGGAGGCATGCTGTTTGGTGTGGCTGGCGCAGTTGCTGGTGGTGTAATTGGTGATGCGCTGACAGATGCGATTGCTGGATTTTTCGAGGGAAGTATTGCTGAATGGCTCAGAAAAAAGGGAATTGAAGAATCAAGAGAAGCAACAACTTCTGCACTTGGCAAAATGGCAGGTTGTCTTATAGGAAGTGGCCTTGTTCTCTCTATTGCCCTATTATTTGGTGTAAAACCAGAATTCGGCTAACATGTCACCGGTACGGATGTAAATGGCACAGCGCACAGTTCGAGAGTTAAAACAGAATAATCGGAGGAATGTATGAAATTCAAAACTCTCGCAATCATTACAGCTATCGTTGCTTTGGTACTTGGTTTGGCTTATTTATTTGCTGGAGCTATCATGATCAGCCGTTGGCAAATTGAACCTTCCGTCGGAATTCTCTTACTTAGCAAACGAATTGGATGTGTTTATCTTGGATTATCGATCATGTATTTTCTCTCAAGATCTGCACCTTTTTCATCAAGCCGAACAGCTTTAAGTGCTGGATCTGCTGTTGCCTTATCTTTACTTGCGATACTCGGAATCTACGAACGCACTGTTGGCCATGCAGGACCAGGTATTCTAATAAGCGTCATACTTGAGGCTTTAATTGCACTGGGATTTATTTCAGTACTTTTTACAGAACGAAAGTCGAAAGAATAATATTTAAAGTATTTTTTAAATAAATTCGACTATAATTTATAGGGTTTGAATACACATGAAGATGGCTATTTACGGAGCAGGTTCTTTAGGGACGATTCTGGGTGCCTTTATCACCAAAGGCGGGATGGATGTTGACCTGATAAGTCGTAATACTGGTCATATAGCAGGATTAAAAGAAAAAGGTGCGCAAGTTATCGGGACAATGCATATGATTGTTCCTGTAAAGGCATTCTTGCCTGAAGAGATGAAGGATAGATATGACCTTATCTTTTTAATGACAAAACAGTTGGACAATACGAATGTGGTTAAACAATTGGAAAAGTATCTAACAGAAGACGGCGTTATTTGTACGATGCAAAACGGGCTTCCCGAATTATCTGTGGCTGAAATAATCGGAGATGATAAGACCTTCGGATGTGCTGTGTCATGGGGGGCAACAATGCTCGGCGGCGGTGTAGCAGAACTGACATCAGCCCCGGATAGTATAACATTCAGCCTAGGGTCTTTCAGCCCCAATAAACAGGCAAAGCTCGAAGAGATCAAACAAGTGCTGGAGCTTATGGGACCTGTTAAAATCGAGAAAAATTTTTTAGGTGCCAGATGGTCCAAGTTGTTAATCAACAGTTCGTTTGGCGGTATGTCTGCGGTGCTTGGAGCCACATTTGGCGAAGCTGCAAAAAATAAAAAATCCAGATTGTGTGTGCAGAGAATAGCAAAAGAATGCATTGATGCAGCCAGAAAGGCAGATATTAAAATGGAGATTATTCAAGGGAAAGATATTTGTAAACTCTTCGACTATAATAAT
>CAYUYB010000048.1:0-10486 GCA_964449025.1 uncultured Desulfobacteraceae bacterium | reverse complement strand
AGATTATCAAAAGCAAGCATGCTGCAGGACATTGAAAAAGGACAGAGGTGCGAGATTGATTCGATAAACGGAGTTGTATGTAAATATGGAGATAAGTATGCTTTTCCTACTCCGTTCAACGATCTCGTTGTAGAAACGATACATGGTATTGAACAAGGTAAATACCTCCCCCGTTTTGATAACTTAAAATTCTTTGAAAATTTATTCTAAGAGCGAATCCGAAAAATAAATGTATGTGCCTTCGCCTATGGTCCAACCCCCAAATCCATCGGACGGCTTACAGCCGCCGCTGATAAGCACGTTGGGCGAGTAAATCCAAAGAATAAATCTATTGGAATTTTTAATGCACTTTGAGATAATAAGCGAAATTAAAAATATTGAGACAATTGCCGTAGGTGGAAACATCCGGGATATTATGCGGATTCAGAAACAGTATGGGCTCGGAAGATGGCGAAAGCTCAAAGGATTTGCCAATGCTAGGCTCCAAAACGGCACTGTTCGGAAAGCTGAATTGCACTGGTATGAAGCCCACGGCATTGGCAGGAAGAAAATGAAAATAAAGAGGTTTATAGATTAATCCATGGGAAGGATAAAGGAAAATCATAAATTTGCGCTTTGTGTAGAGAACAAGGACTGTGAGGATTTAGAGAAACGAAAGGTTTATCAAATCTTGCCGGATAAAGAGTCTGAAAGAGAGGGATATCTTAGAGTCGTTGACGAATCCGGTGAAGATTATCTATATCCACAGTCTTATTTTATCCTGGTTCACCTGCCCCGCGAAGCGCAAGAGGCGCTACAAGCAGCAAAATAAACTGGTAAAATCGCCTAACAAGGCGCCGAACCGGAACGCCAATAAAATGGCGTCCGGTTAGCTTAGCGTTCGGTTTTAATAATGGTAACGAAGCTGAGCGATTAGTATAGTATCAGAAGAGGCTTTATATACTATTCTATGTTCATCATTGATTCTTCGAGACCAGTAACCAGATAAGGCATGTTTGAGCGGCTCAGGCTTCCCAATACCTTCAAATGGATTACGCTTAATTTCCTTTATAAGGCTATTGATTCTGCGAAGGATTTTCTTATCAGTTTTCTGCCAATATAGATAATCCTCCCATGCATTATCAGAAAACATGAGCTTCATTCCGCAAGCTCTCTTTCTGTTCCTTTTCCATTTTCAAGTTGAGCAATGGACTCAAAAAGTCTTTTTGTATTTTTAGGAGAGCGTAGAAGATATGCTGTTTCCTCAAGGGCTTCATAGTCCTCAAGAGACATTATGACCACTGAATCAGTTGTTTTACGTGTAATAATAACCGGCGCATGATCATTGCATACATTTTCCATTGTTTTAGCAAGATTTTGCCTGGCATTTGTGTATGTAATAGCTTTCATTATTAACCTCCTGTATATGTACTAATTATTGTACATGTAATAAGAGTTATGTCAAGGAGAAAATCAAACCCAACATTTGACGGTAAGTCGCTGCAAAACAGCCAAACCGCTTATGCAAGGCGTTATTTTGAACCAAGAGAAGAAGGATTAGTTACATAAAAATAGAATAAAAGGGGGTACGGGCATGAGGGTATATATAGGATTAGCAATTTTAATTGTATCAATATTCATTTTTAAATGGTGGGGCCTTCTAAGTCTTGTGTTTGTATTGCAATTTATTGGATGGAAAGACCGACATAAAGGCCCTTTTTATACACCTTCCGAAGGCGTTACTGATTGGGACAAAGGAATGGAATTTCAAAATACATACCCTGAATCAAGCAGAAAATTTTAGGAAATACTAGTCGATATCCAAAATGAAAGGATAAATACCTCGGATTTAAAAAATGAACTTCAAGTGCTTTTAAGTAATTTAAAATCTGAGCCTTTTGGTGATGAGGGTGACCCGAATAACGACTTATTAATAGGTTTTTTGAATAAATTTTCTGCGATATTTCCTAATTGGCGATCAGAATATCGCTTAATTGCAAAGGAAATAAGATCAAATTTTTAATGTGTGCAAAACATTTATGGCAAAATGCTTTGGTCAAAATAACAAATCGTTCTACTGAACTCAACGTTCGACCTAAAAAATAACCTCACATGTTGACATATGGCACACAACGTGCTTAAATAATTCTTATGGCACACTATAAATGGGATCATGATAAAAATTAAAGGCTTAAGGCTGAACGCGGCATAGGCTTCGAGCAAGTGATCCTGCAGATTGAACGCTGTGCCCTCCTCGATGTAGTTGAACACCCGAATCAACAAATGCTGGTTGTCAAAATCAAAGATTATGCTTATCTGATTCCATTTGTTGGGGATGAAGCAGGGAAATTTTTAAAAACAATAATTCCGAGTCCTAAAGCGACTCGTGAGTATTTGGGAGGACGAAATGGCTAAAATAAAGCTTGATAAGGAAGAAAAGGATATTCTTGATAGTTATGAACAGGGAGAATGGAAATCCATAAAAAACCTTGAAAAAGAAATTGAAAAACATAGGGGATACGCACGTCAGGCTTTAAAAAAGGATAAGCGTGTAAATATTAGGATATCATCCATGGTACTTGAAGAGCTTCAAACAAGGGCGGTTGAAGATGGCATGCCTTATCAAACACTAATATCCAGCATCCTGTATCGATTTGTAACAGGAAGGCTTATTGAAAGACCAAAGTCGAAAAAGTCATTTGACAATGACGTGTAAATGCTGGCGCATTTCCACGCATCTCAATTCCACGTCATGCCATAGGGAAGAACATGTCAGAGCACACATCAAATCAAACAAGTGGTAATCAGGAATCTCTGATTGACGTTGTCGATCTGACAAAAACGTTTGACGAGATAACGGCCGTGAATGACATATCTTTCTCACTCAACCAGGGTGAAATCTTTGGGTTTCTCGGCCCCAACGGAGCCGGAAAAACAACCACCATCAATATGCTTACCGGACTCTCCCGACCGGACTCAGGAACAATAAGAGTTGCGGGTATGGACTGCACCAACAATCCGAAGGCAGCCCAGCATTTGATTGGAATTGTTCCCGATGAAAACAACCTGTACCCTGAACTCTCCGGTTTTGACAATCTGTGTTTTTGTGCGTCTTTATATGGTATCCATAAGAAAGACCGCCGTGAACGGGCAGGAGAATTACTTCAAATTTTCGGACTCAAACAAGCAGCCAACAGAAAATTCAGCGGCTATTCCAAAGGGATGAAACGAAAATTGACCATTGCCGCCGGCATAATACACCGTCCACAGATTCTATTCCTGGATGAACCGACAACAGGGACTGATGTCGCCAGTGCACGACAGATTCGACTGCTTATTTCTGATCTCAACTCGAACGGGACCACCATTTTTCTCACCACGCATTACATCGAAGAAGCCGAACGACTCTGTGACAGAATCGCTTTCATCGTAAACGGACGCATCAACCGTATTGATACAGTTGAAAACCTGATGCGGCACACTCAGGGCCAATACGTGGTGCGATTTGCCTTTCAGACCGCCACGGACACGGCATGTGAGCATATACTGACCGAATTTCCCGATCTCCGGTGCAAAACCGTGTCAGAAGGAATTCGTGTCGAATCACCTCAGCCTGTCCGGGTAGGCCCGCTTGTTCGGCTATTGGAAGACAACGGCATTGAGGTGACGGAAGCAAGAAAAATTCTCCCAACGCTTGAGGATGTTTTTGTGGAAATCACTGGTATCGAAGCAAAAATGATGAAACAAGAGAAAGAGAAATCGAAGATGGGGAACAATGCATGAAAACATGGATTGCATTCTGGAATATTTTGCTTAAAGATGTGCGTTCCTATTATCTCAAACCACCCAATATCAGTTGGGGGCTGCTGTTTCCGTTGGTCTGGATAACGATGTTTTTTATTCGTTCCGGTCTGGGAATGGAACAGTTGCCGGATTTGCTTCCCGGGCTGGTGGCACTGAGTATTCTGTTCGGAACAACCAGTGTTCTTTCCGTCACGGTGACGTTTGAAAAGAGAGGCCGGTCTTTTGAACGTCTCTTGCTTGCCCCCATCTCACTGGAGCTCTTGATGTTGGCGAAGACATCCGGCGCGATTCTGTTTGGAACAATAAATGCCTTTGTGCCGATTTTCGCCGCAATGTTTTTCGCCGACCTATCGGGTTTGAACTGGTATATTCTTATTCCCGCAACGACGCTTATTGCCATAGCCTCGACATTTCTGGGATTGTTTATCGCCGTCTCGGTCAAGGAGGTTTTCGAGGCGCAGACGTTCTCGAACTTTTTCCGTTTCCCGATGATTTTCCTCTGCGGCCTCTTTTTCCCAATCGCCTCTCTCCCCGTTTTTCTGCGCCCGCTGTCCTATGTATTGCCTCTGACATACGGCGCTGATATTTTGCACGGTTCAATGATGGGATCGAACGTGATGCCGTTTGGGTTGAACTTTCTGGTTCTCTCAGGTTTCTGCGCTCTACTGTTTTATATCAGCATGAGAAATATCAACAGAAAATGGATTACATAAATCTTAGCATAACAAGGCGCTGCACCGGACGGCAATTCCGCTGCGGTTCATTGCCCCCTTTGAGCTTGATCGTTACGCTTTTAAAATTGTGAGACATATCAAATATGGTATATATATAATATAGCATGTGGCAGATTGAAGAGCATCGTAGGATAGACAAACAAATCACTACAGCCCCAAGTGAGATTCTTAAGCGATATGAAAAATGGAAAGATATTGCTTCAATCTCAGGTCCTCAGGGGCTGCGACTGATCAAAGGATTTCATGATGAAACCTTATCCGGGGAAAAGGAAAGGGTATAGATCTTGCCGTCTTGGTATTCAATGGCGAGTCATATATCGAGCCATTCCTGAAGATATGCTCTTTCAACTTGAATCAATAACAGCTCATGAGTATCGGAGGTCTTAAATGAAGGAGTATAATCCAGCAAAAAAAAGAACAATGGTTTCAGTTGGTGAATCTGCACGCATTATTCGCGAATTACAGGAGTTGAGTCAGAATCAATTATCGCAGATTACCGGCATTTCTCAGGCGACCATCTCAGCAATTGAAAATGATCGTGTCCAGCTTGGAGTTGAAAGAGCAAAAGTTCTAGCTCGCGCCTTAAAAGTACATCCGGGAGTTCTAGTCTTTCCCGGTTGGGAACTTCCTAACGAAATCGCAGCATAACATGAGCCTGAATATGCGCGAATAAAACGCCCGCGCAAATGTCAGCCTGGTCGTTATCCTTAAAATTAATATCAATCTATAGTTGCATAATGCAACAATATGATATATAAGGATGTCATATTGTAACAATTTTAATTGGAGGAGCTATTATGGCGACAGCAGTAAGAATATCTGAAAAACTTGTCGATGAAGCAAAAAGATTTGGGCGGATTGATCATAGGTCTCTGGCTGGTCAGATTGAACATTGGGCTCATATGGGAAAATGTGCTGAGGAAAATCCTGACCTTCCATATTCCCTTATAAAGGAGATACTTATTGGGCTGGATGAGTTGGATGAAAACGAGAAAAGCGAATATAAATTTGGATAGCAGGCTATGAAAATATACCAGTCGAGGTTATTTGAAAAAAAAGTCAAGAGGATGTCAAAGTTCGAAAAGGGCATTTTAGATAAAGAAATACAAAAGATAGTGGAAGACCCGGCTATTGGGGAAGAAAAGAAAGGTGACCTACGAGGCGTGTTCATTTATAAGTTTAAACTCAAAGCAACCCAGTACTTGCTTGCATATCGAAACGTTGAAAGAGACCTAGAGCTTATTATGCTTGGACCTCATGAAAACTACTATCGAGATTTGAAGCAATACTTGAAAAATCGATAATATGAGGGAAAAGGATAACATCGGTTTGCACAGGAACGCTGATAAAATGCCGCGTCCTGTGAAACCCGGCGTTAGGGCACAAAATTCCAAAACAGGAACGTTATGATTATGGAAATTCTTAAAGCGTCCTTGATTGCCCTATTTATTGGCATAATCATGTTCAAATTTTATGGGGGCCTAAATGGAAAGGTTATCCAAGGCCTATTACATATATCCTTATTCCGATAACTGGAACATATTTCATTGGGGGTAATGGGGACGTCCTTCAATAATTCAATAACTTCAAATAAACCTCTGGATATTTAATAACTTAAGGACATCCCCTCTACCCACGTAAGGAGACCTCCTTTGGCAAAAGATATATTCCTAAAACGCTCTATCCTTTTCTGCGGCTCAGACTGTAGCCAATGCCACACGTACCAGCAATTCTTGGCAGGAGATGAGAGTGGAGTGGTGAACCCGGAAAGCCAGTATCGCTGTTGCTGGCTTCCGAAGGATTATCCCAGAGGCGGGGATTGTCCATTTCGAACGTGTTGCGAAGAGAAAGGGATCATGTTCTGCGGTGAGTGTGACCAGTTTGAAGAGTGTGTCAGGGCGAGAGAGTTCTACTCCCAACCTGGCTATGATAAGTTAAGGGCAAGGATGTTTGAGGCGATTGAGAGAAGGCGGGAAACCATTGGGGGACATGTAGGCGACTTCAATTTTTGAAACGCCTCGGTTCAAGTTTCGTTTCATTGTGTTACCCCCATGGCAGATGAACTCCTGGCCGTTATGAGTAAAAGGAAAAATGAATATGATAAAAAAATATACGGAATATTCTTTTTTACAATCGTATTTTTCATTTGTCCCTATGTTTCTTACGTAAATGATTTTAGTGAAAAAGCCATACTGGTATTTCGGGAGCAACGAAAATTGAACGATGAATGGATAGCTGCAGTCAAGTCCGGCCATAATGATTTGAAAAACCAGAAGGGAGAATTACTTCAAGCTCATCGTGAAAACGAGTGCACAAATATCTTAAGGTCTTTGGAGAAGGAATATTGTGCTAATCCTCGAAATGATTTGTTGAAAGAGTTCATAGAAACGTTAATTAATGGGTGGAATTCAGCATATGAATATCCTGATCGGGTATTTGCAGTGCTTTTTGCCTGTGATCCCGAGAGGCTTATAAAAGGGATCATATCTCTAAATTCTAAAGATCAAAAGATAATATGCGGGGACTTGGATTGGGGATTTAGAAATATTACCTATAAAAAGGAAGATTCTTTTCCAAATTTTATAAAACTAACTGAGAAACTTAATAAACTTAAAAGTATGATTCTAACTGATCAAAAAAAGTGATTGATTAGTGGTTCGACTTTTCCCATAGGAAAAATCTCATAACGATAAACAAACGCAGACCGGGTGAAAAACTTGCCGACTGGCTATTTTAAACCTTACGCGGTTTAGCGAGGACAAAATGAAACTTCATGAATACCAGGCAAAGGATATATTTAGAAGATCGGGAATCGCCGTGCCGGAAGGCAGGATTGCCAGAACAGACACCGAAGCGATACAGGTTGCCAAAACCCTGAATGGTCCCCCATGGATGGTGAAAGCACAGGTCCGTGCCGGAGCAAGAGGAAAGGCCGGCGGCGTGCAGCCTGCCCTTAGTCTTCAGGAAGTCGGGAATGCCGCCGCTAAGATCCTGGATAACCCGCTTGTGACCAATCAGACGAGTCCTCTGGGTATAAGGGTGCGCCAGGTACTTGTGGAGGAAGGCGTGAACATAGACCGTGAGCTATATCTTGCCGTTTTTCTGGATCGTTCAATGGCAACACCTGTGATGATCTTCGGCCAGACCGGGGGAATGGATGTAGAGAAGATCGCGGAAGAATTACCCGAATTATTGCTGAGACAGCTCATTTCTCCGGATGCAGGGTGGCTCCCTTATAAAGGGAGAACCCTGGCCTACACCCTCAAACCGCTTCCGAGCCCAGAAACCATCAAGGAACTGACGGTGATCATGGGCAGGCTATATGAGTTGTTTATGAAATATGATTGTCTTCTAGCGGAAATCAATCCCTTGGCTATTACGAAAGAAGGCCGGGTGCTTGCCCTCGATGCGAAGATCGAGATAGATGACAATGCCCTGGTCAGACAAAAAGAGATGGCTGAACTTGACGATGTGCTGGAAAAGGACCCTCTTGAGGTGAAGGCCGAGAGGTATAATCTCAACTATATCCGGTTGCGTGGAAACATAGGCTGCATGGTGAACGGGGCCGGGCTGGCAATGGCGACCATGGATGTGATCAAGCACGCGGGCGCGGAGCCCGCGAATTTTTTGGATGTTGGGGGCGGAGCCAGTGAGGAAATGATAGAAAGAGGACTTGAAATCATATTAGAGGACAAGAACGTAAAGGGCATATTGATCAATATATTCGGTGGTATCCTGCGCTGTGACGTCCTTGCCAGAGGAATACTGGCTGCCGCTGAAAAGACGAAAATAGATGTGCCCCTTATCATAAGGCTTGAAGGCACGAATGTGGAGGAAGGGAGAAAAATACTGAAAACCTCAGGACTCAAATTCCTTGTTGCAGATTCTATTGCAAACGCCGCGTCCATGGTAAAAGAGTATATCTCCTTACAAGACGTATAGGGCTTCTTTTTATAACACTTTTACTCGATATAAAAAAAGGCGTTATGAGCATTCTGGTTGACGAAAACAGCCGCATACTAGTTCAGGGAATTACGGGCAAGGAGGGCAGCTTCCATACAAAGCAGATGTTGGAGTATGGGACGAAAGTCGTCGCGGGCGTGACTCCCGGTAAAAAAGGTAAAAAAGTTGAAGGAGTTCCGGTATTCAATACTGTTCAGGAGGCGGTCCAAAGTGAAGGCGCAGATGTTTCATGTATATTTGTTCCCGCCCTTTTCGCCTCGGACGCTATAATGGAAAGTATCTATGAAGGGATAAAGATCATCGTCTGTATAACAGAGGGAATACCCGCTCAGGACATGGTAAAGGTGACTTTTTTTTTAAAAGACAAAAACAGCCTCCTTATAGGACCGAACTGTCCGGGTATTATTTCACCGGGGAAGACAAAGGTGGGTATCATGCCCGGACACATATATAAACCAGGTAACATCGGTGTCATATCCAGAAGCGGCACGCTTACATATGAAGTCGTAGATCAACTTACCAAGATCGGCCTCGGCCAATCCACCTGCATTGGGATCGGTGGAGACACAATCATTGGAACTGGCTTTACAGATCACCTTAAAATATTCAACAATGACCCTGATACCAGCGGGGTCGTCATGATAGGTGAGATTGGCGGATCAGCAGAGGAGGAAGCAGCCATGTATATCCGGCATGAATTCGCAAAACCGGTCATTGCCTTTATCGCCGGGCAGACAGCTCCTCCTGACAGAAGAATGGGCCACGCGGGCGCCATTATTACAGGTGGCAGGGGGAGTTCCAAGGATAAGATACATGCCCTGGAAACCGCGGGAATTACGGTGGTCAGAGACCTGGTGAGCGTCGCGACAGAGGCTCGAAAGATCATACATGAACTAAAGTAAAGAAGATGCGATATAGTTCACATGAATTGCTTGTTGTAGGAGGGGGCCTTGCCGGCAATAGAGCTGTTGTTGAGGCCGGCCTGCTTGGCGTAGATACCGGGTGGATTTCCAAAATATATCCCATCAGATCCCATTCCGGACAGGCTCAGGGCGGCGTAAATGCAGCACTTGGTAACAATCCGGATGGCAGGGACGACAGCCCGGAAAGACACGCGTACGATACGGTAATAGGCGGTGATTTCCTGGGGGATCAGGACGCGATACAGATCATGGCGCGCGAGGCCCCTCAAAGAGTAATTGAGATGGAACACATGGGATGTCCCTTTTCCAGGACTGAATCAGGAAGCATCGCACAGAGACCATTCGGAGGCGCGGGATTCCCGAGGACATGCTACGGTTCCGATAGAACAGGACATTTTTTACTTCATGCGCTTTTTCAGAAATATCTTACATTAAAAGAGAATATAACCCTGTATGATGAGTTTTATGTCACTGGACTCATCATTGACGATAAGGTGTGCAAAGGGGTTATATGCTTCAATTTGCGCAGAGGGAAGCTGGAGCCCATACTTGGTCAGGCCGTAATCTTTGCAACCGGCGGATCCGGAAGGATATACGGGAAAACTACGAATTCTTACAGCTCCACTGCCCTGGGTATAACGATTCCATACTGGGAGGGCATACCCATAAAGGATATCGAGTTCTTTCAATTTCATCCCACTTCCCTCCTTGGGAAAAATATTCTGATAACCGAAGGTGCGAGAGGTGAAGGGGGTTACTTATATAATGGCTTAGGCGAGAGATTTATGAAAAGGTATGCACCCAATTATATGGAGATTGCGCCCCGGGATGTTGTGTCCAGATCCATAGCCACAGAGCTTAAAGAAGGCCGCGGTATTGATGGAAAGGATTTCGTTTTTCTCGATCTGAGCCATCTCGGTGCGAATCATATTAAGGAAAGACTTCCCGGGATAAGAGAGATATGCCTTGAATTCGCGGGTATTGATCCTATCGACAAGCCCATACCCGTGCTTCCCGCCGCTCACTATACTATGGGCGGCATAGATGTTGACGCAGACTGCAAGACCATTATTGAGGGATTTT
>CAYUYB010000047.1:0-12723 GCA_964449025.1 uncultured Desulfobacteraceae bacterium | reverse complement strand
ATGCCGGAGGCCATATCCTTCAATCAATAATTAGAAACGCAATCATCATTGACATACAGTACGGTTAGTTTTTATACTTCACATCAAAAAAGTCAATCATTGTCGAACAGAAACAGATACCAAGTGGTAAAAGAGATGCCTCAATCAGAGGGTATTAGATACTGGCTTATCCTTTCCTATTGTTCAAATATCGAGGGAGACTCCTGTTCCCAGCATATTGATGAGAGGTTCCCTTATTTTTGGAAAAAAGGAATTTCTCCTTTGCTGGTTTCCGGGCTGTTAGCGCCTAAAAAACGTGACATAATTCATTTTCAAACCCCGTCCTTTTTGCCATCCGGCATTAGATGTGAATTCAGGCATTTCCTCAAG
Organism: uncultured Desulfobacteraceae bacterium; assembly: GCA_964449025.1. GTDB lineage: Bacteria > Desulfobacterota > DSM-4660 > Desulfatiglandales > HGW-15 > CAYUYB01. Next base: position 12,354 of record CAYUYB010000047.1, on the reverse strand, counting down.
AGAAAAGCATTACCAAAATGGCTTTATAGAACGATACACACTTTAGTGCTATTGCCGGTGCTGCCTTTTTATTTCCTAGAAAAGATAATAATTAATCTTGATGAAGGTTTTTCCTGGTTCCTTTGTGCAGCACTGAAAGGCATTTCTCTCTCCAGAGAATACAGGCCGGGAACAGTCTATTCAACCGGTGGAACGGCTAGTGCTCATCTGGCAGGGTTGCTGGTAAGCAAATATGCTTCAGTGCCGTGGATTGCGGAGTTTCAGGATCCTCTTGTCCACGAGGATTGGCTTGGAAGTAAGAGAGAATATCTATTTCGTAGTTGGTTGGAAAAGCTAATATGCAGAAAAGCTTCTGCTGTTATATTTCTTACCGAAGCTGCGAAGGAGAATGCAAGAAAAAGGACTCAATTAGGGAATAAAGGGCATGTGATTTATCCTGGTTCCGCCCCCGAAATATTTCCTAAGGTCATCTATAAAAAAGGATCGGCATTCCATTTCGCCCATTTCGGGTCACTGGCAGGGTCTCGAAATCTGGAGGTCTTTTCAAAGGCCTTATATCAGATCCTTAAAAGTGAACCCCAATTCCGTAAGAGCATTAAAGTTGAAATTTACGGGAGGTGTGACGGTAAGACTCATAATCTTATCAGGGATTTTGAATACAGAGATGTGATTACATATCATGGTAGCGTCCCGAGAAAAGAATCATTATCATTGATGGCGGCATCAGACTGTTTGCTTCTTATACAAAATAAACAAGCCTTTTCTTCCGAGACAATTCCATCAAAAGTCTATGAGTATTTCTTCGCCAAACGACCTATTCTTGGGCTCGTTTATAAAAATCCGGAACTTGAACAGATGCTTGTGGATCATGGACATTGGGCTGTGGAAGCAGATGATGCGGAAGGGGTTTTAAAGGGAATAAAGAGTGTTACTTCTGAATGCTATATTAGTAATCAAGAAAGTTTTCCCGAGCCAACTTGGAGTATTGAGAAGGCGGTAAACAGATTGGTAATTTTAGCAGAGGGACTCCCTCTTGAAAAATAATATACGAAAAAAGGTATTGCTAATCTTTGGCACGCGGCCGGAGGCCATCAAGCTGGCGCCGTTAGTCCTTAAGCTCAGGGAAAGGGCGGAGTTTGATGTCTCAATCTGCGTCACAGCGCAACATCGTGAGATGCTAGATCAGGTGCTTGAGCTTTTTGATATCAGACAGGACTATGATCTGGATATCATGACTCCGGGGCAGGATCTGTTTGAGATTACCACTAGAACCTTGATTAAGCTTAGAGACATACTCAATAAGGTTAAGCCAAGGCTTGTTATAGTCCAGGGAGACACAACAACAACCATGGCAGCCTCTTTATCTGCTTTTTATATGCAAGTTCCCGTAGGTCACGTGGAAGCCGGTCTTAGAACAAGAGTCAAGTACGCGCCGTTTCCGGAAGAAATAAACAGGAAACTGACGGGAGCAATAGCGGATTTCCACTTTGCACCCACAGAGACAGCGCGGCAAAACCTTCTGGACGAGGGAGTCTTGTCCGAACGCATCTTTGTAACCGGTAATACAGTCATTGATGCGCTCTTTGCGGCAATTGCGAAATTGTCGAGCAACAGGAAATTACAAAGGCAATTAAGCTCAAAATTCCCGTTTCTGTTAAAGAATGATAGGATAATTTTTGTTACCGGCCACCGCAGGGAGAATTTCGGGAAGGGGCTTGCTAACATCTGTTACGCGCTTACAGACATATCCAAAAAATTTCGTGATTTGAAAATAGTCTATTCGGCGCATATGAACCCCAATGTCATAGGTCCTTTGAATAGAATAATCGGGATGTCCGGATGTGAGAATATCCATATCATTGAACCGGTCGATTATCTGACTGCTGTCTATCTCATGCAGAGGAGTTATGTGATTCTGACAGATTCGGGCGGTATCCAGGAAGAGGCTCCATCCTTGGGCAAACCTGTTCTAGTGATGAGAGATGTTACAGAGAGACCGGAAGCAGTTGAGGCTGGTACAGTTCGACTTGTTGGAAGTGACAGGCATAGAATTGTAAAGGAAGTTTCACTCCTGATAGGGAACAGGAATGAATATGAAAAGATGAGCCGGGCTCACAATCCATATGGTGACGGAACAGCATCTCAGAAAATATGCGAGATTTTATCAAATCTGCCATCGAAATTTTTCAATGGAAAAAATCAGGCTTAATGAAAGCAGATAATATAGACATACTGGTCGTAACATACTATGCGAATGAATAAGGCGTAGCCTCTTCCCATCATATAGACGACAGGCTCGCGGAGTTCGGGAAGCCGGGTGTCAGGTTCGCCCTCTTGTCCACTCGTGCCGTTCCCCTGAGTCGTGGATTCATTAAAGGGTCCCGTCCCTTTTCCCCTCGGCGATTCGATTTGAGGTCAGGCATTTTTTCATGAAAAAGTGGCTGGAAAACAGGCGGTGGAAGATATTGTGCAATATAATTCTTGTTCCGTTGCTTCCCTTCTATGCCATGGAAAGGCTCTGTTTTAAAATTGATCCCACCTGGTATTGGACAATACTCCCTGTGCCGGCAGGCATCAGGATTTGCCGGAGGCATAACATCAAGTGTATTTATTCTACAGGCGGCCCGGCAGTAGCTCATCTGGCTGCGTGGCTAATTTCTTCACGAGTGGGGATCAGGTGGGTCGCAGAATTCCAAGATCCTCTGATACATGGCTATGACAAGAATGAGAATAATTATGCCAGGTTGACTAGGAAGATAGAAAGAGAGATCTACAGGAATGCTGACAGCATAATCTTCCTGACAGAGGGGGCCAGGGATGCCACTGAAAGACGAGTGCATGTTGCGGGGAAGGAAGCGGTAATCTATCCCGGTACGCCACCTCCCCCGATCCTGGGGCAACATAAAAAGGGAACCGTGATTAAGTTCTGTCATTTCGGTTCACTGGGAGGGGTAGGGAATCTTGAGGCGTTTCTTACCGCTCTCCGTTATGCGGTTGAAGAAGAGCCTCGAATGCTTAATGCAGTCAGAGTCTGCCTTTACGGTAATGTGGAAAAGGATGATGTCGAGAGGGTAAAACAGTTCCCATTTAACGATATGATTTGTCATAAGGGGGTTATCGCTAGAGATGAGGCGTTGCGGGCGATGCCGGTGCCCGATGTCCTGCTCCTTATCCAGGGGGCGCATAAGATTTCCTCCGAGACTATCCCCTCGAAACTTTATGGATATCTGCATGCTGGGCGTCCGATACTGGCGTTTGTCCATGACAACCCGGAACTGAGGAAAATTCTATGCAGCCTGAATTATTTCTGCTAGATAAGCTTAATCCCGGGCTATGCATGGAGGCCGGATGCGGTTACGGGGTAACCAGCTTATTACTTAATACTCTCAATCGCAGAATCCTTCTGGATATTGAGACGACGCAGCTTTTGATTGCAAGAGAATTATTTGAACGGGAGCGGCAGCGAGCGCATTATATCTCATGTGATATTTTTGCTATAGCCTCTCCATCCGATACCTATGATGTTGTGTTCAATGCCGGTGTTCTTGAGCGTTTTGTATTTTTACAGAGAAAAAGGATACTATCTGAACTGATAAGAGTCACAAAGCGTGGTGGATATGTTGTAGTTGCGGTCCCCAACCATTTCAGCACCCCTTACCGGTTTTCCTATGAGTACAGGAAAAAAAGGGGCAACTGGCCTTACCCCGATGAGGAAAAGATATTTGATTTTTCAAAAGAAATTAGTGGACTAGACAACATAGGATCCATGAGCCGTCACACGATTTGCCCCGGGACATCCTATGCCTTCCTCAGAGGGCGGCACCGCGCAATCTTCAGAATTATGGGCCGCTTTAAAGAATACGAAGGGTATCTCTCGGTAATCACCTTAAAAAAGACTTAGTTCGTGCACACGGTTTCCCCTTCGGTCATAATAAACTTATCAGCACGACCTTGGGCCAGTTATAGCTATCATTAGTGAAGTATCTATCTCAAGAGATCTTTTCAAGAGCCCAGTCTTCTATTTCCACTTCCAGTGACCTATGCAATAGATCGATAGAGATAACGACCTTATCACTATCACCTTTATGCCGGATATAAAATCCTACCAGACCTTTCAAGGGTCCTTCCATAATCATGACCCTGTCCCCTTTGCTGATGTAGTCCCTGTTTTGCACTGTGCGGTCGGTGCCATCCAGTATCATAAGGGAATTTATCTCTTCCTCTTTCGCGGGAACCGGCCTGCCCTCAAAGCCGACAAAACGAACCACTCCGGCTGTCTTAAGTATATTCAGGTATTCTTCAGGATCAAGTGCGGTATGCACAAATACGTACCCTGGCAGAAGAGGGATAAGAATCTTTTTGCGTCTGTCTTTCCTAGAACTCATGACCTGGATACGCGGCAGAAATGCCTCAACGGACTTCCCCGAAATAATGTCATAAACCTTCTGCTCGAAACGGCTCCTTGTATGGATAGCATACCAGTTGGTCTGTTTTTTATCCATAGATCCTTTTACCTTCCCTGATGGTCAAATCTATTGAGGAGCTTTTAAATATCAGTTTTGTTCCCAATGATCGATGAGGAAGTCAGGGTTTAAGAACATTCAAGCAATCGAGGGAATAGGCTATTGATCATTCTAAATGGTGAATAATCACAGGCGTTTTATTTGTCAAGGGTAATCTGGGACCTGTGCTCAAGGTGTGATTCCTGTTTATTGACAAAAAGATAGCCCGCTAAAGGATGAATATATCCATACAGAGGTAAAGGATGGCCCTCTTGAAACTCAATCTTGATTTTTATTCCGGGAAGGATGTCTATAGTGACGGCGATATAGAAATCGATATTCTGAATATAGTAAAAAATAATAGTGATTTTTCAAGGGTTCTTGTTAATGACCACAGATGGCCGACACTTTATTATCTTTCTCCATTGAGAAGAAACCTTCTGGAATGGTTTAATTTCGATAGTAATGCGAGATTATTGGAAATTGGAGCAGGGTGTGGTGCGTTAACGGGTCTTTTTTGTAAAAAAGTCAAGCAAGTGGTTGCAGTTGAATTATCCAGGAGAAGGGCCGAGGTTATCGCGACATGGCACGAAGATAAGTCTAACCTAGAAATATTTGCAGGTAAACTGGAGGAGATTCCTTTTGACGAAACCTTTGACTATATAACCTTGATTGGGGTCCTGGAATATGCGGGTAAATTTAACAACACCGATAACGCCTATCGCGATTTTCTTAAACGGATCAAAGGATATCTTAGGCCTGGTGGAACAATAATCTTAGGTATGGAAAACAGATTTGGTCTTAAATATTGGGCCAGGGCAAAAGAGGATCATTGCGGGAGATATTTTCAGATGATTTTTTGCCCGATATTGGACAGATAGAGAGGGCTTCTCCAAATTATGATAATGACAGGATTGTCTTTTTCAATGAAGCTAGGGCATATGACAATATACTTATCAACAGACAGTTCCCGTTTTTTGCCAATTCATTCCTGCTCTTCTGTAGCGATTCGGGAAAGGCCCCGGAGGTTATATACAGTAAGTTCAACAGAGAGAGACGACCTGCGTTTCAGATTGAAACAAGCATCTATAAAGAAGATGACGAATTGAAAGTATCAAAGAAAGCACTCACCGGCGAAGCAAAAGGACATATAGAGGCTATTTATAAAAATTATAGGTTCCTTGAAAATTTCTGTTATGATATGGATATAGCGAGGGCGCAGCTTTCTGATAGGAAGATTGTTTTTGAATTTGTGCCGAGGAAAACTCTGGACAGGTTATTGATCGATGCTGTGTTTGAAAGAAACACTTCCGAATTTTACCTATTGCTGGATAGCTATGTGTGCTTGATCGGGAATCTTTTAGTCGGCGTGTATGATGAGGTTGATGATCAAGAATATTCTTATAAGGTATTCGGCAATTTTAAAGGGATGCATTCTGCTGATTCTATGGGCCCTGCCATTATAGATCTCAACTTTGATAATATAATCATAGATGAGAATAATAAATTTCAAATATTCAACCATGAATAGGTTTTCCGATTCAACATACCCATTAATTTCATTATCTTCAGGAACATAGAAGCCTTTTTTGGTAAATATTCGGAATACATCAAGGGATTCATAGATATTGAGCAAGTGTTGAAACGTTATAAAATTGCAGGAGATGAAGTCAGAGTGTATAAAAATTGGAAAAGGGATTTCAAAATTATGTGATGGGTAAAAAAAGGGATTATCAAATTAAAAAAAGTTATAAAAGGTATAAGATTATATTTGATAGACGCAATAAAAAATTAGGCGATATCTTTAAAAGGTTTAAATTATCGCTGGGCAAATAAAGAGGCCATAATTCCCACCCCGTGCTTTACCGGACAGGTACCTTATAAGACCCTTTCTTGACAAAAATTTCAGCCGGTGCTCTAATAAATTTACATTGAAACTGTCCATGAAAAATGCGTGCTATGGGGGATTTGAAATAGGCGTTCCGCATCACTATATCGTAATTGAGGGGCCCCTAGGGGTGGGTAAGACCAGTCTTGCGGTAAAGCTTGCCGACAAGATGAACGCCCAAATCTTATTGGAGCAAACGGATGACAACCCCTTCCTGGATAAATTCTATCAGGATCCGGTTAGATACGGTTTCCAGACCCAGATATTTTTTCTGCTCAGGCGCTATAAGCATTCCCTGGAGATTAACCAGAAAGGGCTCTTTAAAAGCGTTATTGTATCTGATTACTTGTTTGATAAGGACAGGATCTTCGCTCTCACCAACCTGGATGATGATGAATTCTGGCTATATGATCAGATGTTTCAGCTTCTTAAAAGGAGGATAAACCCGCCGGACCTGGTTATATTTCTCCAGGCTAAGACCGGTATCCTTATGGAAAGGATAAGGAAAAGAGACATGGATTATGAACGGTCTATAAATTTCAGATATCTGGATGCGATCAATCAGGCCTTTAACGATTTTTTCTTTCATTACTCGGATGCTCCTTTGCTGGTTATAGATGCCTCCAGGATCGATTTTGTTAATATCCCGGAGGATTTTGAAGATCTTGTAAATGAGATAAAAAAAATCAAGTCAGGCACTCAGTATTATGTGCCGATTAGCACAAAGGGAAAATAGTAAAGACAAAAGAGGAAAGAGGAAGACAGGGACAATAATGCAAATCATGGATAAAGTGGCCCAGATGCAGGAGACAAGCAGGAGGCTCAGGGCTTCCGGAAAAACTATAGCCCTTGTCCCTACCATGGGCTTCCTGCATGAAGGACATCTTGCCTTAATGAAAGAAGGGAGACGGATCGCTGATGTTTTAGTAATAAGCATATTCGTTAATCCCACTCAGTTCGGTCCGAGCGAGGACTACGAAGAATATCCTCGGGATATGGAGGGGGACCTTTCAAAAGCTAAGCGAAACGGCGTGGATATCGTTTTTACCCCTTCGGTGGAGGAGATGTATCAGGAGGGATTCCAGACAAAGGTCGTGGTAGAAGAGGTTACGAGGCATCTTTGCGGATTGTCGCGAAAAGGTCATTTTGAAGGCGTGGCAACGGTGGTGGCTAAAATTTTCAATATAACCAAAGCCCACTTTGGCATATTCGGTCAAAAAGATTACCAGCAGTTGATAGTTATCCGCCGCATGGTAAAGGATCTGAATATGGACATTGAGATCATATCTTATCCTACGGTAAGGGAACCGGATGGGCTGGCCATGAGTTCACGCAACAAATATCTGGCCCCTGAAGAAAGAAGGTCCGCGCTGTGTCTCAAAAAATCGATTGACACGGCACTTGATTTGGTAAAAAGGGGGGAAAGGAGAGTCGAGAGAATAAAATCGGCCGTGCAGGGGTTGATTTTAAGTTATCCCTTTACAAAGATAGAATATGTGAGTATTTGTGATCCCTTGACCCTGGAGAATTTGGATGCTGTGGAGGGCGAATTTCTTCTGGGTCTTGCCGTAAAGGTGGGTAAAACAAGGCTGATAGATAATTGTCTGATTAAGGTATAAGGGGTCAAGGGAAGGAATCAAAAACAAAAAGATGACGCTTGAATCCTTGAATCCTAGGCCCCTTGGATCCTTGTTTATATTTCGTCTTCCAAGAACAGCCGTGAGCTTAACCGGCCTCGGAAAGTAGGGACTGTGCGAGCGAGGCTAGTATAGAAGGTGGAAGAAGGAGCCGTATAGAATTGAAAGGAGCACTAAATGAAGAAGTCAAATTTCTTATTTACATCGGAATCGGTCACAGAAGGTCATCCTGACAAGATAGCGGACCAGATCTCTGATCATATCCTGGACAGGATACTTGAGCAGGATAAATTCGCCAGGGTAGCCTGTGAGACCATGGTAACCACGGGGATGGCTATTATCGCGGGGGAGATAACCACCAAGGCCTATGTAGATTTTCCAGAGGTGGTCAGAGAAACCATAAAGGATATAGGATATAAGAACTCATCCATGGGGTTTGACTGGGAGACTTGCGCGGTTGTCTCATCTATTGACAAGCAGTCCCCGGATATCGCCATGGGGGTCGATACCGGTGGGGCAGGTGACCAGGGCCTGATGTTCGGGTTCGCCTGTAAGGATACACCAAGCCTTATGCCTATGCCCATATTCCTTGCCCATGGACTCACCCAACGCTTGAGCCATGTGCGTAAATCCGGAAAGCTGGCGTGGTTGAGGCCGGACGGGAAATCGCAGGTTACGGTGGAGTATGTTGACGGTAAACCTAGAAAGGTCCATACGGTGGTTATAGCCGCCCAGCATAGCCCTGAAGTTGATTACGAAACCCTGAGGGAGGCGATTATTGAAGAAGTTATAAAACAGGTTATCCCTGAAGAGATGCTCGACAAGGACACCAGAATATACATTAACACAACGGGCAGATTTGTTGTGGGCGGACCTCAAGGTGACTGCGGGTTGACCGGGCGAAAGATTATAATGGATACGTATGGGGGGTTTGGATATCATGGTGGAGGTGCCTTTTCAGGCAAGGATCCTTCAAAGGTGGACAGGAGCGCATCGTATATGTGCAGGTATATCGCAAAGAATATAGTGGCCGCGGGACTTGCCGAGAGATGCGAGATACAGGTAGCTTATACCATAGGCCAGGCGGACCCGGTATCCGTGCAAGTAGGGGCTTACAGCACAGGCAAGGTATCGAGTGCGGAATTAACCGATATGGTTAGAAAGGAATTCGATTTTAGGCCCTCCGCCATTATTGAAAAGCTCGATCTTAGAAGGCCCATTTATAGAAAGACATGCAACTACGGCCATTTTGGGAGGGAGCTTCCCGAGTTTACTTGGGAAAAGACGGACATGGTGGAAAGGCTTAAGAAGGCGGTGAAGTAACGGAGCCTTCGGCAATCAGCTCTCAGCAATAAGCTAAAGAGCTTTTGCCGATGGCTGAAAGCCGAATGGTAACAGCTACTGGTCGCCAATTATCATCCATAATCGATGACAGGTAAAAGGATAGTATGATGGACTATGACATTAAAGATATTGATTTAGCGGAGAAAGGGCGGTTACGAATAGAGTGGGCTGGGATGAGCATGCCCGTGATAAAGCAAATCAGGGAACGTTTTTCCCATGAAAAACCTTTAAAGGGGTTAAGGCTTTCCGCATGTCTTCATGTAACCACCGAGACCGCGAATCTTGTCAAGACACTCAAGGCGGGAGGAGCGGAGGTTGTTTTGTGTGCATCAAACCCGCTCTCCACACAGGACGATGTTGCGGCATCCTTGGTGACGGATGATGAGATACCTGTTTTCGCAATCAAAGGCGAAGACCATGCTACCTATTACAAACATATCCTCTCCGCACTAAGGCATAAACCTCATCTTACCATGGATGACGGCGCCGATCTAGTAAGCTCACTGCATTTTATCGCCCTGAAGATGTGGGATAAACTGGAACCTTCTGTCAGCGAGTGGGCCAATAGCCTTGACGAAGAGGATAGGAAGCAATTAGTGTTAAATGTGTTAGGGGGCACCGAAGAGACCACAACAGGGGTAATCAGACTGAGGAGCATGGAAAAAGACAATGTTCTACAGTTTCCTATTATATCGGTTAATGATGCGGACACCAAACATCTCTTTGATAACCGGTATGGGACAGGGCAGAGCACTGTGGACGGCATAATAAGAGCCACCAATAGGCTTCTTGCCGGGGCGACCTTTGTAGTAAATGGCTATGGATGGTGCGGGAGGGGTGTTGCGGTACGAGCCAAGGGACATGGCGCTAATGTAATTGTGTGTGAAGTCGATCATTTAAGGGCCCTGGAGGCAGTCATGGACGGCTTTCAGGTGATGTCCCTAGCTAGGGCCGCCCCGCAGGGGGATTTTTTCTGCACCCTTACAGGTGACATTAATGTGATTAGGCCGGAACATTTTCTGACTATGAAAGATGGGGCCATTGTGTCCAATTCGGGTCATTTTGACGTGGAACTGGACCTGCCCGGCCTTATGGGGATCACTAAGACCCGTCGGCATATAAGAGAGTTCGTTGAAGAATTCATTCTTGAAGACGGTCGAAGAATCTATGTGCTCGGCGAGGGCCGTCTTATTAACCTTTCAGCAGCAGAAGGCCATCCCTCCAGTGTCATGGACATGAGTTTCGCCAATCAGGCGTTGTCAGCCGAGTATATGGCAAAGGAACACACAAACATGGAGAAAAAGGTCTATCCTGTGCCGAAAGCAATAGACAAAGAGATAGCAAGGATGAAACTCCTGTCCATGGGCATAGAAATAGACACCCTGACTCCCGAGCAGGAGAAGTATCTCTCATCCTGGGAGGTAGGAACCTAGACATATCTGCCCGAAGGTACCCCTGAATTAGGCGAAGGCCTGCCTCCGAAGCGGAAGCCTTACAGGCCGGAAGATACACGCTGGTTTTTAGTGATAAGTCTCTTGTTCCGAGCTACTTGGCCTGGGCACAAAATCACGGCCTTTCTTGAATAGGTCGATGGACTCGATGGATGGTTTTGTATTATTCATTATACTGTGATGTTTTGCAAATAGCAGTATATCCACTAACTCCCTGGAATCGGGATTAAGAACACCTGAAAGTAATGCGGAGACACTTGCACGGGTAAGATTGTCCAATGCCTCCAGATCTTCCTGCTGGCGGTCAAAATCTCTATCATATTCAAAGGTCAGCCTATCAAAGAGGACACGTTTTTCATCGATGCTTTTGGGCTTTTCCAGCAGTTCGGTGCGTGTAGCGGCCTTAAATTCATCAAATTGCTCATCAGATAATTCGTTAAACTTGGCTGGTAAAGTGTTGATAAACTCGTCTGCTCTCTCTCGTATCTGATCAGCGGGATGACTTTCCGACTGGATAATGAAAAACAGATAGTGCTGTCCGTTATCCTCCTGGGCTATTGCCCATACAATGTAACCAAGCTGCTGTCGGGTGCGCATCTCCGTATAAAAGGGCTGGGAAATGAACTTTTCAATGATCCGGGCCGCCATCCTAAGCTCAGGGCTTTCACTGCCAATATGAACGGTCCTCCAGAAACAGGAATTATTGGTCTCCAGTCTTTGTATATATGTCAGCGGGTCATCTTCTTTTTCAACCAGGATACCCTGTTCAAATGTATCGTCTTTATCCAATGGCTTAGAGGAGATAAAGCTCTGGAGGAGACGGGATAGAGATTTAGCTTCCTTGGCAGTGATATTTCCATGGACTAGTCCTTCAATACGTGTCTTTTTATAAAGACTGTCGGCAAATTGCCTCAGGTCAGTAAGGTCAACGGCCTCGCCCTCCTTTACCAAGGAGTCAAAACTAAAATAGGTCTCTTTTCGGATTGTGCGTGAAATATGACGGGCTATTTCCCATGCCTGACCCATCCTAAAATTTTTCCATTCGCGCAATTTCCGGTCCTTTATATGCCTGAACCGTTGTTCAGACACATCAAGGGATTTTAAACCATTGCCTATCTCATTCAACAGCCTGCGGGCGGATTCCGCATAACCGTGAATGATAATGGTCAGCCCTTCCAGATCAGCGGAAAGATTATAATACAACCCCGCTTCATGGGCGGCATATCCCATCTCGTTCAATTCTTCATTAACGCATTCGGCATAAAGGTAAAGGCGGGTCATGTATCCAGGATTTACAAGTTTCTCCGGATGCTCAATACGGAATATAAGACTTACTTTAGGCCTTTTGAATGTAAGATCCTGGCTGTACCACAATTCAAGGCCGGGTTCGTATATAAGGTTGACCGGGCGCTCGGCAAGCAAATTGACTTTGTCGGGCACAAAGGGATTAGGGACTGGCAGGGAGAGGCCTTTGACCATGGGCGGGTCGAGTAGGGAAGTATAGTGATCATCCTTTTCAATACGATAGGAAA
>CAYUYB010000046.1:0-12846 GCA_964449025.1 uncultured Desulfobacteraceae bacterium | reverse complement strand
CCTTTGTACCATTCTGTCGGGCGTATTTTCATGGGTAACCGGGTTTGCACACACTATCGGTCAGCTGTTAGCGATCCGTGGATTTCTCGGGCTTTTTGAAGGCGGGCCATACCCTTTGTCCATGGGTACGATATCGGAAGAAGCACCACCGGAGCGAAGAGCGATGCATGCCGGATTAGTCACAGGATCCTTCATGCTTGTCGGCCTCGGCCTTGGTTCACAGGCCGCAGGCTGGCTTATGGATGGATTCGGATCCTGGCGTCCTGTATTTTATGTTGTGTCCGCTCCTGCCATCCTTGTCGGCATACTTTTAATGTTCATGATGCGGGAAGCCCCGTCCGTTGCCAGATCAATTCAAATGCGAAAGGAAGGGCAAAATGAAGAGACAAAGAAAGAGGACCGGGTAACAGTATGGGATGCTCTTAAATACAGAAATGTGCTGCTTTCTTCTATTAACAGCATTCCTGTAATGGGATGGCTCTTTGTATTCACCGCATTTGCATCTTCTTTTCTCGTCGATGTTCATAAGTTTGACATAAAAAGTATTGGATTAATTATTTCAGCTGCCGGTGCAGGCGGATTTTTGGGGCAATTTGGCTGGGGATCGATATCCGACAATATCGGACGTAAAAAAGCCCTTATTATTACGGCTCTGTTATGCTCGGCTTTTGGGATTGCAGTTACCATGGTTCCTGTGGGTACTTCCAAGCTTGTGTTTGGAACACTTTTCTTTTTCTATGGTCTATTCGGAGGAGGCATGTATCCCATGTACCTGTCGACACTGCCGGCAGAATCCGTTCCCCCTAGGATCTCGGCAACAGCCGTCGCCATACCTACCGCTGCAGGTGAGATTTTAGGTTCTGCACTTATGCCGACTATCGCAGGTAAATTAGCTGATGAAATTAATCTGTTCGCCCCCATGTGGATGGCGGCACTTGCAGGTATTGTAATTGCAGTTGTCTCACTTTTCTATATAGAGACAGCCCCAAGATGCATTGAAAGGATGGAACATAAACCAACCCAGATGGACCATATAATTAAAGTTTTCAGGTAGTGTAAAGCATCGGGGTCAGCCCCTGAAATCGGACATAATTAATAATAGCCGGCCCCGTTTCACTACTCATCCGAAGAACCAGGATCCAGGTCCGATAAAGAGTCAAAAATCCATTTTGTTTAACTTCATCTGTAAAAATTCTTAAGTGGTGGATAGCCCAAATCTCCCATCATTGTATCCCAGTTCGAAGGTAGTTGTATTTCAGTGTGCGCCGAAAGAGCGCTCCCAGCAAGTGTTTGCACCTTATTCCGGCTGGGATCTCCGCACACAAGTATATCTATTCCCCTGCCGATAGATGGGGTTGTTTCAATTTCCTCCCAACCATTAAACCTCGGGTACCATGGTGGTAATTTCCCCTTCTCCGCCTTCTTAAGATTAAATTCGAGCTGCTCCCTGAATGGCGGATAAACCTCACCGAAGGAGCCGTAAACCTGGGAAAATGTCCATGTATAGGTTACTTTTCGTGCTGCCTTTCTTAAGTGCTCCTTTACGCTCTCCTTTGTAAAGCCTGCTTCAGCCAGTACCTGGGCAGTCGTTGGACATATAAGAACCGTTCTTGCAGAGCCGATTATACCGCTGCCGAAGGCTTCCTTGTTTACTATATCATAGGCAATGATCTGTAGAATAAGATCAGCATCGGGTACAGCGGGGATAGCGTTCGATCCAAGTATGGTGCTTGTACCCATACTCACCGTACTCACATTTCTGTCAAACCCTTTTTCCACATTAAACGGTTCCCATCCAATTAGTTCGATACTTCCTTCATCCTCAGATAAAACATATGGTTGTACATAACCAAAGGTTCCCATACGAAGTTCCTTTATCCTGTAACCGGCCAGGTTTTTAACTTTCAGCCCGAGAGCGCGGCCAATAACTGCATTGGCTTTGGCAGTGATAAGTCCCTGCCCATGGTCGATATTCAGCTGCTCCGCAATAGGGCCGCTGATTTCAAGAATAGGAATCCAGCTGTGAGTACTGCCAAGGTGACCCGTGTTTGTCGACAGCGACTTTACCATCGCGATCAGAACTGGCATGTACTCCGGATAACAGCCGGCCATTACTCCGTTGACAGCGATATTCCAAGGGGTGACTCGCTGTGATGAAGGTGAAAGTATGCATATCTCCTCGTGGGGAGGTATGTCCGTATATTTTAAAAATTCCTTAAGTCGTCCTATGGTGGGTGGAATAATAGCCAGCCCGTCACTCCAATGGTTTTTTGTCAACAACCTGCTCACATCGTCTATAGTGCCCGTGAGCAGGATTTCTTCGGGATTGATCTCCTCAGTTTCAGTTCTCTCCGACTCAGATACCGTTTTAGTCAGTGCATCAATAATTTGAGGAAGTACTTCTCTCTCGATATTTTCCTTTAATTGCTTATCAAAATGGAGATCAAAGGGTCCGGGATACACCGCGGTTCGGAGGGCCGGAACTCCCTGATTGGAGCCTGTTGACTTCGCAGTGGATTCAAAACCCGGAGCAACAACCACTACGCCCGGAATTCCCAGTTTTTCGGCCTCTATAACCGGCTGCGCCGCACCCGGTGTGCAAATCCCTCAGCCACCGTTACCGGATATTAGAGCGTCACACCCGTTGGTTTGGAGCGCTTCCACTACCTCGGCTATCGCATTGTGCCTTGTCTGCGGATTTGTATAGACTATAGGATTAAAGCCGGGCATTTCAGTATAGGGTATCAATTTTAAGTCGGGATACCGCGCCTTTAAAAGCTCTTCTATCCTGGTCAGTGTTAGATCCGATTTAAAACCCGTATTCCAGATAGTACAAACCGTCTTGCCCTCTAATGCATCAGGACGGGGGGCCATGTCTATCATCTCAATAATTTTTTCGCCAAGAGGACTCACCACACTAAAAAGACCTCCCTCATGGGCTGTTTCAAGCTCTTTCATTCCATCCTCCATTATCGTCTTACTTCCCGATGTTGCGGATATCCACAGTAAAATCCCTGAACGGTTTGTCATTCCTGTCGAGAAACCTCGCACAGAAGTCAGTTGCCCCTCCACCGTTGATGACAGCACATCGTATGATGTTCTGTCCCTTTTTCAGTGTCAAACGCCTGGAGACGCCATCGTCAATGACTGTCTGGCGTTCGTTATAAATACCAATGACTTCTTTACCGTTGACCCACCAGACCGATGCCGCGTTGGAACCTATTGCCAGACGCATGTCATGCATTTCTTCCCGGCAGTTGATAATAGTAACAGCCCAGAACAAAACATTGGAGGTTGCTTTTCCCAGGTCGCAGGCATAATAATACAGGTTGACATTATATTCGTTAGTGTCAATAGCATGCCACGTAAGTGTAGTTTCATCGACAGTTACTTGATCGCCGTCCCGGGGAACAACAGTAAACTGTCCGGGAAAATACTCTTTCTTAACCGTTGCCTGGACTACACTGTCCGTCAGTCCGAAAGAAGGGACTGGCTCCAGGATCAGCCAACGCTGAATAAAGCCACCACTGTCAGGATGCTTTACAGCGGAGGCTGGCATGGTAATAAAGGATTTATGTTCCTGATTTCTATTATCGGAAACATCAGCAACAGCTAAATAAATTAAGCTAGCCAGCATGACGGCGGTCAGCATGCAAATCTTATGGAATATATTCATTAGAAACCTCTTTACTGAATAGCCAGTTTAGTACAAGCCATCCAATAGTAGTTTAATTTCATATATACAGTAACGACTTTATAGCTGCTTCACCTTCGTGCTTCATGGTGAGGTTGCAGTTTGTTTTGAACAAGACAGACTTACCACAAAAAGCACGATGGACACGAAGAAAATACATATATCAGTTATTCTGTTTAGATTTTCTTAAGTTAGCACATTTACGGTGTTTTTAAGAGCCATCTTTGCCTGTCGCTTGTCGAATCGAATTTTGCGAGCGTTGCGAAACTGCTGCCGACAGCAGAAAGAGCCAGTGGTTTCTTTGAATCAGGCACGGCTTTTGACATGATCCGCCATGTGCCGTCAGTAAGTTGATCCAACTGCCAGAGTTGTTCGGGTCCTCCTGTAAAAGTCGGGAGAACTACCAGTTCTCTGTCTTCTCCGACAGCCAGCGTACGGTCGGTTCCGGCAATTGTGATCCTGAAATAGGGTGAACCGAGATAACCACCCGTATCTTTGGCAGGCGCCATGGTCCACTTCTGTTGCGCCTGGCACATATAATTGGACATGCGTACATCTACTTTTCCTGAAGGCCAGTTTACAGAAACTTCTGCAACATCCTGGGGAGGAATCGCACTGCCTGTACCGCCGTATATCCCTCCGGGCCCACTGCTGCCCCTGCGGGGTCGGCCACCGACCGGTTTTCCCTCTACTGCCAGTTCTAGTGCAGTCCCTGTGCGCACGGATTCGATTTCATAGGTACCTCTTCTTTACAGTTATTACCGGCTTCAGGCCAGCCGTCTTTCCATAATAAAGGCCGAATATCCATTACACTGGCGCCGCCCCTGTCGAGGTCGGCCTCATAATGGCAGGAGAACTTTTGAATACCTTCACCCGGATTAATCAGACCGAAATGGCCCGGACCAATAAGGCGACCGCCGGAGCCGACAAAAAGCTTGCCTCCTCCCTGAAGCATGTCAATGCCCATATTGTCGAGAAAGGGTCCGGTTACCTTTCTGGAGCGTCCTACACGAATATTGTAGCCTGAATCGGCACCCCTGCAGCAGCTGCCGTGGGTGGCCAGCAGGTAATACCAACCTTCATGATAAATCATAATAGAGGCTTCACAATTGATCGCGATGTTTGCATACCTGTCATCAACACGCTGCCCTGTCTTTGGATCGAGCTCGACAATCCGGATATAGCCGAAATAGGAACCGAAAACCATCCATAACTTCCCGTCAACAGGATCCAGAAAGAGTCCCGGGTCAATACCGTTACAGAACTCGACGCCATCGGTTTTATTAATCAAACCGCCCTCGGTCCATCCATAATCAGGGGATTCAGGATCGAGACTCCTGCTCGAAATCATGTGGATCTCAGAATGGGGCTGAGGAGCGGGATTAGAGGAAATATACTGGTAGTAACGATCGCCGAGCTTGATAATGTCCGGAGCCATGCCGCGTCGGGAGGGTGCCATGCCCCGTCGCCAGGTCCAGCCATCTTTAGAGACCAGGCATGTGCCGCCTGTACCGTAAGTGTAGAACTTTCCATCACACTGAACAATCGTGGATGGATCATGAATGATTATATCGCCTTCAAGGGCGAACAACTGCGATACATCAAAAATAAAAAATCCGATAAGCAGCATGATGAATCTGGTCAGGATAAAAGATTGAATATGATAAATCCTGTTCATCGTAGATTCCTTTGATAGTGTCACATTAATATAAGAGGACAACACTCGTGCAGAACTGTTAAATAATACCTCCGGATAAAAACACAAAAAATACCACCGCCCATAGTTTCTTGATCGTCATTTTATCCTTCTCCTTTTAACAGGAGAAATTATCTAATTACGGAATTGGACGTATTACTGCCCTGCATGGACCGGCATCACCTTTATCCAGCCTTATAGGCAGGCAAATGAGTTGGTAGTTGCCAGGGGATACGCCATCAAGATTGATCGTCTCAAGGATGTATATCCCCTTTGTTAAAAAGGCAAGATGGACAGCAGTAATATTTTCCGGCGGATTCATACCGGCAATGGTCAGGAAATCAAGACCTACCAGCATGATACCAATATCTGCCAGGTATTCTGATGTTTCAGGAGTAATAGCCACGTAATCTCCTTTATACACCCTTGTATTGTATACACGAGGTGAGTTTATTGTCTTAAACAGAATTCTCTCCCCCTGCCTGATCCGGTACGGTTCAAGCTCTTCTACCGTGATCTCCTTTTCATTCATTATCTCGATAACCCTTGCAGGACCTACAGCAGTACTTATAGGCATTTCATCTATCGATGTGCCTCCCTTAATGAAATGGAGAGGTGAATCGATATGGGTTCCGTCATGGGATTCTATTTCAAGCCTGGACATAGTAACCTTATCACCTTTTTCCACATCAAAAAAACGCCCAACTTTTGATCTGGGCACATCACCATCGGATGTCTCCATAGCAAGCTCCGGTATTTCCCTGCCAAGGGGTATTGAGATATCAATCCATTCATTTTCAGCCATTTTGTTCCCTTTCTTTTATTTTCTGTTTATTTGTGTAACCACCAATTTTCGAATTGCCATATTAATCTCCTTGAAATAGTCCTTTCCTGATCTTCAATATTCCTATTTTGCCCCGGTGTGCCGGTTGAAGAAGTTAAAAACATCCGGCATGCTGCCTCCGATGATCTCGCCGTGATCCAGTCCCGGCAAAGACTTGTACTCGACCTTAAAGTCCAGCCCCCTGAACTGATCGGCCAGTTGCTCTGAACCTTGGACCAGTCTGTCATCCTCTCCTACGATTATTAACAGCGGTACGTCCTTCAGCTTCTGGTCCTCACTCCACTGGAAACCGAAGGCTGCCGGAGCCACTCCTGCAACAGCAGCCCAGATATCGGAGTACTTTTCACCCAAATGAAGCGCGCCTCCACCACCCATTGAATGCCCCATCAGGTATATCCGGTTTTCATCAATATTGAATTCCTTAAGGGCCATCTTGAGAAGATTCATCGTATCTTTCTCGCTGAGTTCGGTAGCTATATCCGGGTCCTTTTCTTTTTTACCACCTATATCACCCCCCATATACATAAAGGGTTTGGGTTTAGGCTGGGTTTTGTTTGATTGATCATTTACCGCGTCGGATGATTCGGCTTTTCTTTTGGGAGGACCAGGCATACGCATTTTCATTCCAAATGGACTGGTAGGGCTGTAGCTCATTGCACCTACCATGATATAACCGTTTTTTTCTGCCTCATCCACACACTGTGTACGCACAAATGTTCCGTGATTACCGCTGAATCCATGCAGCGCCAGAACCAGCGGCGCTTTTTTGTCCTTTTTAACCTTTGATGAGACAAATACCGCATAGGGAAGCATTTCATTGGTATCGGCAAAGAGATACTCCCGAAGTTCCACACGATCGTCAACCGGATCAATGCCCGCGCGCCTGCTCTCTCCGGCGGTTTTTCCAACCGGCTGGCTCGTGACCTTTGAAGTTGCAAGGTTTTCATCAGCCCTTTCAGCAGATCAATTCTGTGCAGATAAAATCACCAAGGAAATACCTGTAATTACGAAAATAAGTAATAATTTTTTTATTCTAAACATGTAAAGACCTCCTATCAGTCCAGATTTCTGGCAACACGGATGCCAAGAAAGCTGCGGCCCCTTGCATCAGGTGAATAAACAAAGGCGCGATTGGCAGACCTCAGTGACTTTGTATCGCTCATGAATGAATTGCCTCGAAATCCGCGAACATTACAGTTGCCGCTCTTTACCGCCGATCCGTCTGCTGGCAGCTTTGTCCCATCTGCTTCATAACAATCCTCGACCCATTGATATACGTTACCTGCCATGTCGCACAATCCAACCCCGTTTACAGGAAAGGAGCATACCGGAGATGTTTCGTCAACCCATATATCTCGGCCCTCCGCAGCGCCGCCCAGTTCCTGGTCTGCATCCCTGCCATAGTTGGCGTATTCATGGCTGGGTTCTTCACCCCACCAGTAAGCAGTAGAAGTACCTGCTCGTGCGGCATATTCGTATTCCGCTTCGGTTAAAAGCCTGTACTGATCTTTTCCTGTTTTTTTATTGAGCCAGCCGACAAATACCTGCGCGTCCCACCAGCTTATTCCTACTACCGGCCTGTTTCCGCGGCCGTAATCAATGTATTCGCCTGTTTCCGCTTTGCCCTGGTTTTCTTTCCTGAGCGCTGTCTCCACCGACTGACCGTCACACATGGCATCCCTTGCGCAGGCCTCCCATTGATCCCAGGTGATCGGGGCTTTACTGACTGCAAAGGAGTAATCGATCGTTACTCTGTGCTGACCTTCATCATGTTCGCGGTATTTTTCCGTTTCAGGAGAACCCATAATAAAAGTACCCGGCGGAATTACCACCATTTCAGGACATATGTTGCACTCTTTAAAGTTTTTATTTGCGCGACCCTTACCAGCAGCTGAAATCGTTAATCCCGCAATTAAACTTATAAAGATAACCGCCATCATTTTATTCCATCTCTTCTGCATTTTCATGTTTACTCCTTTATATCCAGCTTTCTAATTATTTGTATTTCAATATTACTACAAATTTTCCGCTCTCTTTTCCGGGGAAGACCCTGATCTCCAGTTTTCCGAGAATTT
The DNA here is from genome assembly GCA_964449025.1 of uncultured Desulfobacteraceae bacterium. Classification (GTDB taxonomy): domain Bacteria; phylum Desulfobacterota; class DSM-4660; order Desulfatiglandales; family HGW-15; genus CAYUYB01. The sequence goes on along the minus strand of CAYUYB010000046.1, from coordinate 4,537 downwards.
CAGTCCCTGTGCCCAGATCGGAAATGACCTCAGTTATTGAAGCCTGATCATCTGATCCGATTAAGTGAGCTTTTGTCAGATCTCCCCTCCACATTACAGGACCGAAGGTATGATTAAATGTGTATTCTCCGGGCATAATGTTTTCAAAAACATATTCATTCTGACCTTCAACAATCATCTTTCTTTCAACCATCCCTCTTCCTCTGAGAAGTTCAATTTCAGCACCTCTCCCCATTGTCTTCTCAGTTCTTTTCCTGTAATAGTCAGTGCCGCTGTCAAATGCCTCAACCTTAAAATAATATTTTTCATCCCTGTTAAGGCTGTGGATGGTAAGCGTATAGCTGTCATAAACCATATAGTTGTTATACAATTTTTCAGGTTCAATACCGTAACTGACAACATAACCGTCAGCCCCTTTAACCGGCTGCCAGATGAGTGTTACATCACGCGGATCCTCCGGGTTTCGAACAACTGTTACATCCTTTACATCTGTAATTTTTGCTGTATCAGGGTTACCGAATATGCGAAGGTCTTTGACTGCAAATTTTCCTTCATCATGGGTAAATACATTGGTCAGCTTCACGTACCTTGCCTTTACGGGCTCCGAAAGTTCTGCATAATCATGTCTTAGATCCTTCGGATTGTTGCTTTTATCAATAAGCATTGACCAGCCAAGGTTGTCGCCTGAAACATTGATAGTATATGACTGATAACGGGTGAGAGGCTTACCACCCATGCCAAAACCAAAACCGGTACCCTCCACCTTTGCATCATGCTGGTCAAAATTGACCTGCATGGCATATATATCGCACTCCTTCCCCAGGTCTACTGTCATATATTCGCCTGGATCACCTGTTGCAGCAGCCCAGTAGGTCATAAAACTTTCATCCACTGCTTTTTCAGGTTCAAACCCTTTAAGGTGAGAGGATGCCTCTACATACTTTTTATGAGATAATAACATCCATCCTGTAAAGTTATTATCAACTGCGTTTTCCTTTACACCGGGATGGTACTGCGGATAATCTCCAAAGGCCGTATTGGAGTACATTACACCATCGGCATCCACAGCAGTAGGAAATATAACTATCTCACCGCCTCCCCTTCCACCATAGAATGAAGGGATCATGCAGATCGTCCATAACTGACCGTTCCTGTCATGAAAGGTGCTGCCATGACCGGCACCCGGGGCAAACCCTGTCGTTTTGAATGTAAGAGGATTATGGGGTGAATATTCAAACGGGCCAAGTGGGTTGTCTCCCACATATACGCCGTGTGAATAGGTTAAAAATTCCAGACCGATAGCTGCATACTGCAGATAGTATTTCCCGTTGTGTTTTATCATCCACGGCCCTTCTATCCAGGGAGATTCCTCAGGAAAATATTCCCTGTGGTTGAAAAAGGGGAATATCACATCTTCGTTCCTTCTTCTTTCAAAACCGTGTGATTCATAATTACCGAAGAACAGAGTTACAGGCGCCCCTTTTTCTTTGAAGCCGTTATGCGGATCCAGTTCAACAGCCTGAAATGGTAAAATCTGCGACCAGCCCCAGTACATGTAATACCGGCCGTCATCATCAATGAACATGTCGGCATCACCGTAATCCCGCTGGTATTCACCCACTTTTTTCCAGATACCACGCTTTGGATCACTGCTTGCAAACACATCATGCTGTCCTTTATCAGCGGAGAAGATCAATCTTTCCCCGTCGCTCACGACTGACGGGCACCCCCATGGAAGACCCGGGGCCTCAACATAGGTCCAGTCTCTCATGTTTTCGGAATACCAGTACCCTCTTCCGCCGGTAATAAACAGGTAGTAATCATCCTTATGAAGGACTACAACCGGTTCCCCGGCCCTTCTCGCCCTTTCCGATCCAACTGCAATATTAAGAGGATTACAGAATGTCAGCGGTTTGTCTGTTATTCTGACAGTAAAATCTCCGGATTTATCTGAAACGGCCGGACTGCCTGAATCGTTTGATTTTTCGGAGTTTCCTGAACCGCAAGAAAATAGAGCAACAGTAACAAAAGTGACTATTATCCGCCCGATTACTTTCTTTAGTGTCATTTTATTCATAAACCATCCCATTTACTCATTAAACAAGAGAAGAGCGAACTCGCGCAGGCTGCGCCTCCATGACAGGAATTCGTGTGCTGTATCCGGTGATACGTAGAATACGCTGTTTATACCTGCCTTTTTTAACGCATCATCATTTTCCTTCGGGTCGCCGCCAAAGGGACTGCGGCCTCCGAACTGATTCCGGCCAAGTTCGCGGCTGCCATAGCTGACAAAGACCAGCTTGACTTTCTCTTTAAAGCCCTGGGTGTTGTTGACATCCTCCATAGAGATACTCCCCCCGCTGAACAGGCCGATATGGGAAAACTTATCCAAATTAGCCAGTGTGATCCACCTGGTTTCCATTCCGCCCATGGACAGGCCGGCCATGGCCCTGTGGGGCTGGTCGGAAAGCGTGCGGAAATTGGCATCTATGTATGGGATAAGCTCGTTGACAAGGACCGTCTGAAAAGGATCGATCTTGAATTTTGAGATACCTCCGATACGGACATCGTTGGTCATGCCGTAGGTCATCACTATCAGGAAGGGTTTTATTTTCCCTTCGGCAATCAGGTTGTCCATGATCAGATTTGCGTGACCCTGGTTGCTCCAGGCGGTTTCATCCTCGCCCCAGCCGTGCTGAAGGTACAGCACCGGATACCGCCTGGTCAGGTCCTTGTCGTAGCCGGGCGGCGTGTAGACAAAGGCACGGCGTGAGGTACTGGTGCTCTTCGAAGGGAAGAGGATCTGCCGCACTTGGCCGTGCGGAACGTCTTTGAGGGCGTAGAAGTCCCGGTCATGGGCGGGGATTTCTATACCGCTTTCCCAGCGGGTAGAACCGTAGAAGTTCAAAGTGCCCGGATCGTTAAATATACCTCCGTCTACGGTGATACGATAATAGTGAAAGCCTTCATCCAGCGGACCTTCAGTGGTTCCCACCCAGGCGCCGTCCGCGGCCTTGGTGAGAGTTGTGCCCCCGCGTCCGCCCAGCCCCAGGCTCACGCTTACGCCTTTGGCATCGGGCGCCACGATGCGGAACCGCGCGTAGCCCTGGGAATTGACCTGCGGGTACTCCTGTCCGGGTTGATTAAGGGTGGAGGGTTTCCAGTCATCCGCAATTTCAATCTGGTTTGTCTGCGCCAGACATATTGAACCCCAAAAAGTCACCAACAAAACTAGAGCAAGCAAATATTGTTTCATGATCTTCCTCCTAAACATTTATCTGGCGGGATTTTCTTTTCCCGCCTTATGACGGCCTTCCAGTCCCTCGTTGTAGATAGCGCGTTTTTTAAAATACCATTGGCCGTTAACCTTTACTAATTCGTCTTCGTAGTGGCCGAACAACCCCAGTACCATGGTTCGCCGGTCTGCAGTATTGTTTGTTGCCTGAAACCAATATGTAAAGGCCTTGGCTGTATCGCCTTCCACCTTGATTACCTGATTTGTAATAAAATGGCGGGAGGCCGCCGGCCATTTGCCTTTTTCAGCGTTTCCGGCAGGGCTATATGTGCCGGAAGTCATGAATTCATAGATCGCTTTCCGGCCTTTGATCTCGCCCCGCGCCCAATCTAATATGCCGTCTTCCGCAAAAGTAAAGGCATATGTCTCAGCATCCTGGAAATCCAGCGCAAAGATATAGCGGCCCTGCAGATCCATTATTGCAGCGCGGTCTTCCGCGTAATTATCGGCGATTGCCACATTGAAGGTGAAAAAGGAACTTAAGACAAAAAATACCAGTGTGACTAATCCTCTTTTCATATGGTTTTCCTCCTTAATGCGTTAAAAACCCGGGTTAAGGCCGATCGCTATCTGATATTCTTTACCTCGATTTTCCATTCCGGATCAGAGCATAGTCCGCATCGCGGGCCGATAAACATCTCCCTGGCTTTTTGGTCATCCTTAAGCCGCCACTTCAGCCCGGCAATGGCGGCACCCGGCGCCAGGCCTGTGCCCAACCTGGACAGGCTGTAAGCACTCGATTCCCATTTCTCATCGCTAAGGGGGCAAAGGGAATAAAAACAATAAATTGCCGGCCCCCTCCTCTCGCAAAATTTTTGGTACAGCGGTGCGAAGGACTATGTCCACCGCGTTGCGCTCAATTGCGGACTATAGTGAACGACTTAATAAACTAGTCATCTTGACGATTGTTATTTACCTGTTGTCCGGCAGGTACTCATTTTTTTCAGGGCGAAAGAAATAATCTGCAAATAACTGACCTAAGGATGTCGTCACTCGGGCGGCGAGCATCCGGGTAGATAGCTACCTCTCCTTAGTGGTTAATTCAGATGAAGCCTTCCGCCCGCCTTTGCTATAAATTATACAAAATATCGGGCACTGTATTCTTTTGCCTTCGAAAAAAATGAGTCCCTGCCGAACATCCCTAGCCTGCTCTAGCGAATATGGCCACTTATTTATGCCGTTCACTATAATAACGGGGTCCATAATGAGGCACTGGCAGGCCAACCTCCAGGGCCCCGAGGT
>CAYUYB010000045.1:0-13068 GCA_964449025.1 uncultured Desulfobacteraceae bacterium | reverse complement strand
CCGCGGGGACGTAGATCAAGGCAATACCCTCGTCCCCCTTCTCGGGGTCGGTGGTGCAGAGGACGCAATACAGATCCGCCACCCCGCTGTTGGATGTCCACATCTTCTGTCCGTTGATGACCCACTCGTCCCCGTCCAGTCTGGCGATGGTCCTGATCTTCTTCCCGTGCATGGTGGGATTCTCGATGTCACAGCCACCACCCCCATGGGATCCTCCCGGCTCGGTCATCGCGAAACAGCCCAGCTTCAGCTCGTCGCCGCAGAACATGGGAGCAAAGGCGTCCAACACCACCTTGTTGCGGCCGAGGATTGCCGGAAACCATGCCCAGGCCGTGACGTTGAGCGCGGTGCAGATGCCGCTGTCTCCCCGGGAGATCTCCTCGTGCAACACAGTGCTGGTGACCACCGATGAAGCCCCCATCCCGCCATACTCCGTCGGGAAGGGCGCCTTTATCATGCCTATGTTGGCCAACCCCTGCAAGATTTTGGTGATCAATGTGTGGTCCTTGTCATCGTCAATCTGATGCCGCACCGGCATGATCTCTTTTTCCACAAAGGCACGCATCGTCTTGGCCATCTCCACGTCTTCTTCCTTCAAAAAGATGCCCAGGTAGTTCTTCCAGTAGTCCATGGTCTCCCTCCTTGAAAAGGTTTTGTGCTTAGATGATACACTGAATTCAGCTCAAGTCAAGCAGCCGGTCTCTGCCGTGTTCCAGCCAGCCTAATCTCGTCAGGAAACCGGTATGTTTCGGAGGCTGTTACCTGGATAATATAATTTTCTTGGAAATTTGACATAAACTATATAATAATAGAAGGCATCGGTTCCGGAACCGCCTGATGGGCATGAGGAATCCCATAGTTCTTATGTTAAGATGGCCGCTGTCGGTCATAATCAATATTCTGGATTTTCCGGTTTATGACCAAGGCACAAGATAAAAACATTTGGAGAGAGTGGATAAATGAAAATAAAAGTCGAAAGCGAAAAGATAATAAAGGCCCTGAATAGATTAGATGGCATTGAAATTGTACTGGAGAATCCTGATGATGCAAAAGAAGCGATCAACCTTATTCTGAGAAAATCCGATCTTTTTAATAGAGAGGAATACGAAAAGGTAAAGGACTTTAAAGTTGCCTCTTTACAGAAATACGAGACATCGGCAGTAAATTACAAGATGATTTTTCTATTGGAGTTTATCTTTAATGAGGACGTTTCCTTGGACGCGAAGGTATCGTTTATAAAAGAACTGCAGGAATTTTTCGGCAAGATCTAGACCTTCCGAGGGTATTCCGTAGTCCCCTAGTCCGATTGCATGTTCCGGTTTGAAGCTGTCTTGGAATCAACGTCCCCTCAGATTGACATATGATCCTGAGTGTCAGCCAGCCTTATTTCGCGCCTTTCCCCGGGTTTTTTTATAAAATCTTCCGTTCGGATATCTTCGTCAGCCTTGACCGGGTCCAGTTTCCCAGAGGGGCTACCTGGCTGAGCCGCAACCGCCTTAAGAACGATCAGGGGACATTATGGATGACAATCCCGGTGCGGAAGAAGGGTCTGGGTCTGCAAAGGATCGACCAGGTTATGATCGATCACCAGGGTCGTTGGGCAAAAAAACATGTTGCCAGCTTGAAGCACGCCTATCAAAATGCCCCCTATTACAAGGATCATATGCCTTTTCTTGAGATGACATTTTTAAAAAAGCCGGAAAGACTCGTGGATCTTAACCTTTCCGTCATACGTTATCTGACAACGAATCTGGATATCAACACGCGAATCATGCCTCTTTCTGAACTGAATATTGATGGACAGGGAGACCGGCTCATCCTTAAGCTGTGCGGGCTGGTGAAGGCAAAGACATTTTTGGCCCAGAGGCCGGCAAGGAAATTCATGGATATCTCCCTTTTTGCTGATGCCGGTATTAGGCTTGAATTTTTTAATGCCCCTGTCCCCGTCTACCCCCAGCTTTGGGGGGATTTTATCCCCAATCTTTCCACTTTTGACCTGCTTTTCAATTGCGGGCCGAGGTCTAAAGAGATATTAATTGATGAGGCCTAGCCAGCGGTATCGGCTAGGGGGATGGACAACATAAGATGAAGAATTATTACGAATTACTGGGTGTTGATCCAAGGGCGACGCCCGAAGAGATTAAGAAGGCCTACCGGGAAAGATTGAAGGAATGGCATCCCGATAAGAATCCTCTTCGCCGGGAAGAGGCTGAGGAGATGACAAAGGTTCTTAATCTGGCATACGGTATCCTCTCTGATCCTGAACAAAAGAAACAGTATGACAGGATTCTCCGTTTTTCCAAGGGAAGGAGTTTTGAGCATTATGTCAATGATAGCTCTTTTTCAGGGAAGGTCCACACGGCAGCCGGTATATTAAAGGGCATGGTCGAGGATGTGAGAGATCTCTATAATCTTTTCAGGGACGCTGTAAACGGCAGATATAAGCTCCATCCTGTCAATGTGGGGATTATAGGTGGCGGATTGCTCTATTTTATCCTGCCCCTTGACCTTATACCGGATTTTATCCCTCTGGTAGGATTCATTGACGATATCGCCGTATTGACCATGATCCTGAATTCCATGGGTGAAGAACTCATGAAATACAGGTCCTGGAAGGGACCAAATTAGTCTGGTTCAGACGCGTCCAGCCACCAGGATCGATCCATGAAACCGGAGGGCCTTATACGGGCACGAGGAACAGAAAGATCATTTAACAAGAGGAAGACCGGGGTATGGGGCATAAAGGAAGATTTAAAAAGATAGGAAGGACAAAAAAACGCATGTATGGCCCCAGGGGATTGCTGGTCTGCGGGTATGGCGAAGGGGATCGGTCCGGTTTTCTCAAGATAATGGAAGATGCCGGACTCGGTGGCACGCGGGTCATTTTTGCTTCCCCTCGTGATCTGGAGACGGGGATCGGTGATATCCTGAACCGTGAGGATCAGGTTGAAACCCGGGAAGATCCGGATATGCCGAGGGCTGTAGTGATGTCCGGATTGACTCAGGATGAGCTCCACCATCTGATGGGGAGCTATAAGAGGTCGGGGCTTGTCCCCCAGATATGGGCAAGCCTGACGCCGCTTTCCGAAAAATGGCCGCTGAGATTCCTGCTTGCCGAACTGCAGTTAGAGCACAAGGCCATGAAGAACAGATGAAAGGGAAGGTTTGACAGGGCTTTATACAGGAGGATAAGATCATGCCTAAGACAATATTTTTAAATGGTAAGGCCATACTAATGGGTCTTGTTTTGGCCTTTATGATATTTACCGGATGCGAGGGCTCTGACACCAGACAGGGGGTGGATAATACGGTGGAGGAATTTAGCGGGAAGAAGAAGGTGGAGCAGATGAAGGTAATGGAAGGGGATATAGAAGAAATCCGCAATCAACAGTCCGACCGGTTTAAGGAATTAGAGGACACACATGACGGTAAAAAGTAGATCGGAATGACGGGGCTGAATCTATTTTGACCTATAAAGGAAATTTTCCAGACTCCGATAAACGCTTTCTTTACGGTGTCTCAGGCCTGATGCGCACGGAGGGGATATGGTATGTCTGTAAAATCCATTGCAAGATATTATCAGGATGCTAAGCATGGAGGGTTGCAATATCAGGCTGATCTGGATTATCTTGATGCCCTGGCAACGATCCAGGACAGCAGTGTTCAGAAAAGGCTTCTATCAAAACTAATCAGGGAATACGTGATCCTTGAGAAACGGGTTGATAGCCTGTTGAAAAACACCCTTCCGGTGGTGGTTGCCGATGAGATAAAGTACAGGGGAAGCTTCCCGCCCCGTCCCTATGATTGTACCATCCTTTTTTCCGATATTGTCGGATTTACACAGATGGCGGAAAGGATATCGGGAGAAGAGCTGATAGAATTGCTTAATTGCTTTTTTGAAGAGATTGACGATCTGATTGAAAGATTCAAGGGAACAAAGGTAAAGACGATCGGTGACGCCTATATGGCCGTTTTCGGTGCTCCGGTTGAAGGTGAAGATCACGCGATCATGGCGGTAAGGTCCGGCCTGGCCTTGTCGGAGATGGTTAATTCTTTCAACACGCGGAACAATCAGGATATCCAGGTGCGCATAGGGATTCACACGGGCAGGGTAATGGGAGGTGTTGTGGGCAAACAACGCATGCAATTTGACGTTTTCGGTGATGCGGTCAATACCGCCTCCCGATTCGAATCTTCCGGAGAAAAAGGGAAGGTCAACATCTCTCACGAAACATATCTGCGTACCAAAGAGCTTTTTGAATTTGAAGAGAGGGGAGAAATCCCTCTGAAGCATAAAAATAATATGAAGGCATATTTCGTTTTAAGGTGACCGTTATGAATGAGACAGACAGCCAGAATTTGTATGACGGGCCGGTAGAGGTGGCAGAAAACATCTACTGGACGGGGTTTCATGAGGAGGGTTCCAATTTTCACTGCAATCCCTATCTAATCGTAGCCGGGGAAGAGGCGGTTTTGATCGATGCCGGAAGCCGACCGGATTTTCCTGTGGTGATGATGAAGATATTGCAGACAGGGATCTCCCCGGAGCAGATTACCACCTTGATCTATCAACACAGTGACCCTGATCTATGCGGTTCAATGCCCAATATGATTGATATCTGCAACAATCCGAAACTGACCGTGCTCTCCGAGAACAACAACAATATGTTTATCAGCTTCTATATAGAAAAAGAACAGCTGTCGCTGCTGCGATCGATCGATGATTACGGGTTTGAATTCACCTTTGGCGGCCGGGTCCTGCGATTCTACAAGACACCTTACGCCCATACCGCCGGAAGTTTTGTTACCTATGACGTAAAGACAAAAACCCTCTTCAGCAGTGATCTTTTCGGAAGCCTTTCAAGAAGATGGGGCCTCTATATGGAATTAGAGGAAGACTGTTATACATGCAATGATTATGAGCACTGCATGAACAACAAGGATTACTGCCCCATCCCTGACATACTTGAATTCCACAAGCAGGTAATGCCCTCTGAAAGGGCCCTGCGCTATGCAATGGATGTCATCAGAGACCTGGATATAGAGATGATCGCTCCACAACACGGGAGTATCTTCAAAAACAAGAAAGACATTGCCTTTATTATTGACAAGCTGGCGGACTTGAAGGGGGTTGGAATAGACGCCTTTTAGGCGTTTGACTTTAAGCCGGTCAGTTTCTGCTGAATCTTCGACTTGTGGTCGTGGGTCTCGTCGAGAATGCTTTTCATAAATGTTTGGTATTCAACGTCATCCGTCTTTACGATCTCGGAATAATGTGCCTCCAAAACGGATTTTTCAATATCCAGGGTGATATTCAGGATCTTTTCATAGGAGTATTCGCCCGCGGTCAGGCGCTTGATGATATCTTTTATATAGGTGATAGCCGTATTGATAGCGATGGGATTTAACGGTCTGCCTGCCTCAAAATGCGACAGCCTTTGATTGATGATTTCCCGCATCTTTCTGATATTTTCAGCGTGATGGTCCTCCTGACGGGCTATGTCCAGCCAGAACTCTCTATCTGTTGGCCATGCTTCCGCGCACTTGTGGTAGAGATCGGACAAAAGCGTTTCGTATTGGGCCATAGAATCCATCGTCTTATTGAGTTTTTCGATGTCAGCCTTATCCATGACGCCTCCTATACCAAATGTCAGCAAACAAAAATCCTTTGTAACCCCCTTATCCTGGGTTTAGCTGTTGAAGTGCCGTCAGAATTCTCTGACGGCATAGTAAGGCCTTTGATGAGAGGATAAAAAACAGCCTTTTTGGACTAAAATTATATGAGGATGAGGATTCTGTGTCAAGTAGGAAGTCGGCCCCCTGATCCACCATCTAGATGTCATCTGCCGTGTTGCCCGCGGTCGCTCCTCCCGTACACAGCAGCGGGATCTACGATATGGCGCCTTGCATCTAACAACTATATGGTGGCCAGGGTTATACCAAAATCCGGTGCTAATATGAATTATCTGCAATTTTGATGGTGGATTTTGGTGGCCTGTTGGCAGTAATGCCCGGGTCTTGCCCCGGATTCGATCTCACTCAACAGATCCTGGGGAACTGGACGCTGCTCAAGGGTTCAAGAAGCCTATGGCCTCCTATTTCTGTTTTAAGAAGGACCTTTTTTCTATTGTCGCCAACCACCTTACCTATAATGACCGACTCTTTACCCAGAGGGTCATCCTTCATTACCTCAAGGATCCTTTCGGCGTGTTCCTGGGGAACAAAGGCCACCAGCTTCCCTTCATTGGCCAGATAATATGGATCAAATCCAAGCAGGTCGCATACCCCTTTTACACCTTCGCTTACCGTTATCTTCTCCTCATCCACGATAACGCCAACATCAGATGCGTTTGCGATTTCCCACAACACGGTCCCAAGGCCGCCTCTGGTAGCATCCCTCATACAATGAATATCCGGGCATTCCTTTAACATCCTTTGAACGAGTCTGTTTAAGGGCGCGCAATCACTTTTTATAAGCCCCTTCAAAGAAAATTCTCCCCTCGCCAGGAGCACGCCTATTTCATGATCCCCGACAGGCCCGTTGATAATGATGATATCCCCGGGGGAGGCGCGGGAGCTTCTCATTTCAACTCCTTCTGGTATAATCCCCACCCCGGCAGTTGAAATGAAAAGGCCTTCCGCTGCTCCATGCTCAACCACCTTTGTGTCCCCCGTAATTACATTTACCCCGGCCTCCATGGCAGCGTCCTTTATTGAGGAGAGAAGCCTCTCGAGGACCTCCATGGGAAATCCTTCTTCCAGTATAAAAGAGGCGGAAATCCCCAGAGGTCTGGCTCCGACCATGGCAAGGTCATTGACCGTCCCGCAGATGGAAAGCCTTCCTATGTCTCCACCCGGGAAGAAAAGGGGTTTAACCACATAGGCATCTGTGGTAAACGCGAGCCTGGATTCTTTAACAGGGATAACGGCGCTGTCATCAAGCGGACTCAGGAACTCGTTTTCAAGGAAAGGCAAGAACAGCTCCCTTACAATGTCATGACTCGATTTTCCGCCTGCCCCATGGGCAAGTAAGATATGTTTTCCCTTCATTTTAACCACCGTATCTGTAAAAGGCCGCGCAGCTTCCCTCAGACGAGACCATGCAAGGGCCCACAGGATCCTCGGGGACACATCGCGTCCCAAACAAAGGGCATTCCTGAGGTCGTTTTATTCCTTGAAGGATCTCACCGCACAGACAGCCCGGGGGGTCGGGCTTATCTACATAAGGGACATCAAAGGCCGCTGTCGCGTCAATCTTATTGAATCTTCCCCTGAGTTCCATGCCGCTGGCGGGGATCATCCCCAGGCCTCTCCATCGGGCGCTGACAGGCTTAAATACCTCCCGCATTATCTTAAGTGCCAAGGGATTTCCTTCCCGTTTCACCGCCCTTTTATACTGGACCTCTATTTCAGATATGCCCTCTTTATGCTGGCTAAGGAGCATGTGTATGCCCTCCAGGATATCAAGGCCCTCGAATCCGGTAATTACCCCGGGGAGCGAAAATTTGTCGACGATAAAGGAATATGGTCCCTCTCCGATGATCACGCTGACATGACCCGGAAGGATAAAACCGTCTATCTTCGAGTCTCCGGAGGAGAGCAAGGCCTTCATGGCCGGGGGGATAAGTCTCTGAGACGAGAGGAGATAAAAATTGCTCAATCCCCTTGCCTCCGCCTCTATGACGGACGCGGCAATAGCGGGTGAGGTGGTCTCGAAGCCCACTCCGAAAAAGATTATCCTTCGTTCCGGCTCTGCCATGGCAATTCCCACGGCATCTAAAGGCGAGGTTATTATCCTGATGTCCTTTCCCTTTGCCCTCTCATCAGCAAGAGATGAATAAGTGCCCGGTACCTTCATCAGGTCGCCGAATGTCAGCAGGGTTACGTCCTCCAGCCCCGACATTGAAATGGCCCTGTCAATCTCTCCCACGGGCGTCACACACACGGGACAGCCGGGGCCGGATACAAGTTCTATTTCTTCAGGCAGAAGAGACCTTATCCCTGATCTGAAGATGGATACGGTATGCGTGCCGCATACCTCCATAAAACGATAGCGCCTGTCGGCAAGGCTTGAGATATCCCTGATGATGGCAGTGGTGATATCGGTTTTATGTAAAGTATTAGCTTGACGCATGCTGAGCCTTCTCTATCTCCTCAAACAGCCGCAATGTCTCCATGGCATCCTCCTTCTCCAGCCTCTGGATAGCAAAACCCACATGAACGAGGACATAGTCGCCTATCTCGACATCAGGGCATAACATCAGGCTCACCCTTCTTATTACGCCACCGAAGTTGACATCAGCAAGATCTCCTTCTATTGAAACTATATCTCCCGGCACGCCCAGGCACATGGCTAATCTCCTTATTATCATCAGTTCCCAATTAAAATCATAGTAGACAGCTGGTATAATCTCCATTAAGTAAATTTAAAAATTCAAGTCTTCGTTCCGTCATGCCGGACCCCGTATCAAGTACGGGGCAGGCTTTGATCCAGCATCCGGAAGGCTTTGTTTTTACCGGATTCCCCGGTCAAGATTAACCCCATAAAAGGCCTGTCCCAGGGATATGCCTCCGTCATTTGAGGGCACCTTTTGATGGATATAGACGTTAAAGCCGTCCTCTTTCAGGATATCCCGCGCCTTAGCCAGGAGGAGTGTGTTCTGGAAAACCCCGCCGCTCAAAAAGATGTCGCGAAGCCCTGTTCCCTGCCGCATCCTCTTCGCCATTTGAGATAAGACCCTGACTATGGAATTATGGAACCGGGCGGATATGACCGATTGGCCTTCTTTTCGTTTCAAATCCTCCACGATAGCTTCTATAGTCGGATCCGGGTCCCAGATCATGCCTCCATCTTCATTGAGGATCTTAAATGGATATTCACCATCCTCCGCTTCCTCCGCGATCTGCTCTAATTCTATCGCGGCCTGTCCCTCGTAATTTACGGTCATCCTGAGACCTAGGATCGCGCTCACCGCGTCAAAAAGCCTTCCCGTGCTTGAACATAAGGGGGAGTTTATATGAGCATTCACGGCGAGTCGTATCTGGCTCCATCTCTCCAGGTCAATCTGCTTCAAAAAGGGTATGGAAAGGGATTCCAGTTTTCCGTAAATACTTTCGAGGTATACGGCCGCCATCCTCCAGGGTTCCCGGACGGCCTTGTCGCCTCCCGGCAAAGGCATGTATCTCAGATGCCCCAAGCGCTTGTATCCCCCGACATTTACCTCCAGGAACTCGCCGCCCCAGATACAGCCATCTTCTCCGTACCCCGTGCCGTCCATGACTATGGCCAGACAGGGGCCTTTATGACCATATTCCGCCATACAGCTGAGTGCGTGGGCAAAATGGTGCTGAATCCCTATCTTGGGTATATCAAGTCCATCCGCGAAGCGCGTGGAAAAATAGTCCGGATGGAGATCATGCACGATAAATTCCGGCTTTATCTGAAACATCTGTTTGAATAGTCTTATGCCTTGTTCAAAGGATCTCAGTGTTTCAAAATTCGCCATGTCCCCTATGTGATGGCTCATAAACGCGTGATCATCCTTTGTAAGGCAGAATGTGTTCTTCATATCCGCTCCACAGGCCAGTACTTGCCTTCCATTTTTGTTCAGTTTGACGGGTAACGGGGCAAAGCCTCGAGACCTCCTGAAAAAAACCCTGGTTTCCCCCAAGGGTTTCATTACAGAGTCGTCGCATCGCGTATGAATTTCTCTATCGTGCACCAGGAAGAAATCCGCGATAGCACAAAGCCGGGAAAAGGCCTCTTTATCGGAATAGACGATTGGTTCATCGCTTACGTTTCCGCTTGTCATAACAAGGACGCGGAGTTTTTGGTCAAAAAGAAGATGGTGAAGCGGGGCGTAGGGGAGCATCACCCCGAGCGTCTTCTGAAAAGGGGCCACGGATGGGGCTATCCTTGCCCCCGTTTTTCTGGGCAGAATAACAATCGGCCTCTCACTGCCGGTAAGGAGATCCCTTGAGATATCATCAACGGCACAGAGCGTTTCAACCGCCTCCATGTCCTTGCACATAAGGGCGAAAGGCTTGTCCTCCCTGTATTTTCTCGCACGGAGATCCGCGACCACAGCCTCTTTAGTGGCGTCGCAGGCGATATGAAAACCCCCGATCCCTTTTATGGCTATAATCGCGCCTCTTTTAAGCAAGGCGATCGCCTCTCTGAGCGGTTCATGGGTTTGAACCAGATTACCATCATTAGAAAATAGCTTTAGGGCGGGGCCGCACTCAGGACAAGCGTTTGGTTGCGCGTGGAAGCGTCTGTCCGATGGGTTGTGATACTCGCTGCTGCACCTCGGACACATCTTGAAGGGTGCCATGGTAGTGCTGGCCCTGTCATAGGGATGATCGGTAATAATAGTAAACCGGGGGCCGCAGTTTGTGCAGTTGATAAAGGGATAATGAAAGCGAGGATTGTGAGGATCGAAGAGTTCATTTAGACAATCCTCGCATGTCGCGATGTCAGGGGAAACCAAAACAGATTTCTCTCCGCCGTTTTCGCTGGTTTTTATCTCAAAGCCGCTGTAGCCAAAAGGGATTTCATAGAGGATGTCGGTGTTTTCCACCCGGGCGATAGGAGGAGGCGAAGAAAGGCCTGTGAGGAAGTCTTTCACTCTCTCTTTTTGCCCTTCTATCTCTATCATAACCCCTTTTCCGTCATTAAGGACCCAGCCCTTGAGGTGATTCCTTTTCGCGAGATCGTACACAAAAGGCCGGAATCCCACCCCCTGGACAACACCTTTTACCTGCACACAGGCCCTGACAGATTCCATTATTTCACCCTTGCCAATGGTTTTCTGTTCTCGATCCAGTTCAACCAGTCATCAAGGCCTTCACCTGTTGTGCAGGACAGGGCCATGATCCTTAATCTAGGGTTGACCTTGAGGGCGTCATCCATGAATCGCTCCATGTCGAAGTTTACATATGGGAGGAGGTCGATCTTGTTCAGCAGCAATACGGTGGAAACCTGAAACATCAGGGGGTATTTCTTCGGTTTATCATCACCTTCCGTGACAGAGATGATCATCGCCTTATCATTCTCGCCTATGTTGAACTCGGCTGGGCACACAAGGTTCCCCACGTTCTCCACGATAAGAAGGTCCAAACGGTCTAAATCAAACTCATCAAGGGCTCCGCGCACCATATTTCCGTCAAGGTGACAGGCGCCCCCCGTGTTTATCTGTAAAGCGGGCACGGCATGCCGGGCGATACGTTCCGCGTCCCGTGACGTGGCTATGTCTCCCTCTATCACCGCGATTTGATTTGTATCTTTTAGATATTCTATTGTCTTTTCAAGGAGTGTTGTCTTGCCCGCCCCGGGGCTTCCCATCAGGTTGAGCACGTAAATACCTTTCTCGACAAAGAGCTTCCTGTTCTGAAAGGCGATTACCTCATTTGCCTCGAGGATGTTCCTGACTACCTTAATTTCCATCTTCTATCTCCATGTTTTTTATTTGTAGCTCTCTTCCCGTTATTACCTCTACGTCTATATCCTCGCAATATGGACATATCAGGAAAGGGTCCGTCAGAGTGGCGACCTTCCCACACTGACGGCACCGTATCCTCAGTGGTATCTCCTCTATCTCAAGTGAGCTGTCTTTTGCTGCGCCTCCCCTCCTGAGAACCTCAAAGGCGAATCTAAGGGCATCCGGCATTGCCCCGCTCAACCTCCCGATTCGCACTGTTACCTTGGTAATCTTTGCGCCCCTGTAGGGGGAGGCTTCCTGCTCAACAATATCCAGAAGACTCTGCGCTATACCGAACTCATGCATGTCTTATCTCCTTGAGTTCCTGAAAAACCGCCCGGATAACCCTTGGAACCGCGCCCTTCACCCTGGGGGTGAGTTCCAGGCCGTATTCGATGTCCTCAGGTTCAACTCCTATAATTACAACACAGGCGGTTCCGCCAAGCTGCCGCGCCATGAGCAGGACATCCAAAAGATCAACCTGATGAAGAGAGAGCGGTCCCTTATACGTATCCACAAGCTCCTCTGGAAGGCAGCGGTAGATCGTGCCGGGCTCTCCCCCTGACCTCAGGGCGTCGATAACTATGATCTTCTCGCTCTCGCAGATGACCGATAAAAGATCCAGCGCGGCAGTACCAGCGTCGAGGGCGGTAACACCCGGCGGAAGGTCTTGGCTCTCCATCTCCTTTATCACATGGATTCCCACACCCTCATCCTTGAGGAGCAGATTACCAACGCCGAGTATGATTACCTTGTCCTGTATCACTCTATCACAATCTCCGTGGAGGCTACTTTTTGTCCTTGATCAGCCAAGGTCTGCAAGCCTTAAAATATCCGGGACCTTTTTCTCCCAGCCGATTGCCATTACGTGCACCCCCTGGCTGAGTCCCCGAAGATCTCTCAAAAGACGGCCGGCTATCTCCAATCCGGTTGCTGTCTTATCTTTCGCCTTGACCATATCCCGGATCATGTGCTCAGGGACAAACACACCGGACACATTCTTGTTCATGTACCGTGCCATACCAGCGGATTTCAGGGGGATAACCCCCGCCAACACAGGTATCCCGAACCGTGCCGCCTCTTTCATGAATCTTTCAAAGGCCTCCACGTCGTAGACGGCCTGCGTCTGGAAAAACCGCGCGCCCAGACCTATTTTCTTTTCCATCATGGCCAGTTGGAGCTCAAAGGATTCGTTCGTGTCGGATACCGGTTTTACCGCCGCGCCTATCAAAAAATCAGTTTTACCTCGAAGTTCGTTGCCGGCCAGGTCATAGCCCTGGTTCATGCGGTTCACGGTCCATATCAACTGCTCTGTGTCAAGGTCATAGACCTCTTTGGCATCGATGTGGTCTCCCAGAGTGGGATAATCACCTGAAATAACCAAGACGTTTTTGATCCCCAGGACAGAGGCGCTGAGCAGATCGGACTGAAGCGCGATCCTGTTTCGATCACGGCACGTCATCTGGAATACCGGATCCGCACCTTTTCCCGCCAGTATGGAACAGACCGCGAGTGATCCCAGTCTCATCACGGCGCTTTGCTGATCGGTCACGTTTATCCCGTCCACTTTTTCCTTGAGGGTCTCAGC